>JALXBY010000073.1:0-1056 GCA_026991215.1 Anaerolineales bacterium | reverse complement strand
CCAGGTCCTCCTCGGTGGCGGCGAGCAGGGCCTCCCAGGTACCGAAGCGCTCCAGCAAGGCCCGCCGGCGTTTGGGGCCAACCCCGGGGATTTCCTCCAGCAGCGAGGCCAGCGCGTCCTTTTCCCGCCTGTGCCGGTGGGAGGCCAGGGCAAACCGATGGGCCTCGTTGCGCACCCGCTGCAGCAACTGCAAGGCCGGATGGTCCCGGGGGAGCAACACGGGCGTCTCCCGGCCCGGCAGGTACAGAGCCTCCTCCCGTTTGGCCAGGGCCACCACCGGAATCTCCAGGCCGAACCGGGCCAGCACCTGCAGCGCCCGGTTGCGCTGCCCAAGGCCGCCGTCGATGAGCATCACATCGGGGAGCAGGCCAAAGGCCCGGTCCACGCTGCCGCCGGGTTGGGCTTTGGCCTCCTGCGCGGCCTGCCAGCGGCGAAAGCGGCGGGTGAGCATCTCCTCCATGGCCGCGTAGTCGTCCGTGTGCTGCAGGCTGCGGATGCGGAAACGCCGGTACAGGGACTTGCGGGGCACGCCTTCCTCGAAGACCACCATGCTGCCCATCATGGCCGTGCCGAACAGGGTGGAAATGTCGTACCCCTCGATGCGGTTGGGCGGTTCGGGCAGGCCCAGGAGTTCCTGCAGCGCGGCCAGGGCCTCGGTGTTGCGGTGGCGGGCCCGGGCCGCTTCCTCTGCCCACAGTTGCAGGGCCTCGGCCGCGTTGCGCGCGGCCAGTTCGATGAGGGCCCGGTCGTGCTCGTCCTTGGGCACCCGCAGGGTCACGGTGGTGCGGCGGTGCTCCCGCAGCCACTGCTCGATGACCCGGGCCTCGTCCACTTCCTGGGGCAGCAGCACCTGGGGCGGGGGCGTGGGGTGCTCCCGGTAGAAGCGCTTGAGGAACGCGGCCAGTACCTCCGCGTCGGGCACGTCCTCCGTGTTCGTGAGCAGGAAGGACTCCCGGCCCAGCAGTTTGCCCCCGCGGATGAAGAACACCTGCACCACGGCCTCCTTGCGGTCGCGGGCCAGCGCGATGACGTCGGCATCCAGCAGGTGGGAAGAGA
>JALXBY010000072.1 GCA_026991215.1 Anaerolineales bacterium | reverse complement strand
ATGATATCTGCGAGTACGTCATTCATCCCCTGCCCAAGCAACTGGGGCAGAAGTACAAGGGCCTTTCCCCCAAGATTCGCCAGGCCATTCTGGCCCTGGACCCCAAAGCCGTGGCCCACAAGGTGCTGGCCGGTGAGCCTTTCACCGTGACGGTGGACGGCGAAACCTACACCATCCTTCCCGAGGAAGTGGAAGTGCGCCTGGAACCCAGGGCCGAATACGCCACCGTGGTGGACGGTCCCTACACCGTGGCCCTGGATACCACCATCACGCCGGAATTGCGGGAAGAAGGCTGGGTGCGGGAGTTCGTGCACCAGGTGCAGAACCTGCGCAAGGAAGCCGACCTGGACTTCACCGACCGCATCCGCATTTACTACCAGGCGCCGGAGGAAGTGGCCCGGGTCCTGGAGGCCAACCGGGAGTACATCATGCAGGAAACCCTGGCGGTGGAGATGAAACCGGGGGCCTTCCAGGGCCAGGCCAAGAAGCAGGCGTCCGGCGCCTTCCGGCTGGATGGGGGCCAGGTCCAGGTGCAGGTGGCATGGGTGAAGTAGCGGGCCAGCGGCTGCAGGCCGGGCTGGGGCCAGGGTGTCCCGGCCCGGCCTATCCGATTTCCACTTTGGGGGCCAGGCGCGCCACTTCCCGCTGCAGTTCCCGCAGGTGGGCCGGGGATGTCGAATTCCCCCGCGCTTTGAGGAAGGCCAGCCGGGCCAAAGCCCGGTAGAAGCGCAGAGTGAACTCCACCCGACCCCAGCGCCTGGCCCGGCGCACGGCCTGCAACTGCCGGTAGGGGGAACACGCGGTGCGGACGTGCTCCGGGGAAATCAGCCCGCGTTGCACCTCTTCTGCCAGGTAGCGCTGCAGAATCCCCCGTTCCCGCAGCAAAGCCCAAAAAGCCACGCCCGGCAGTGCATAAAGCCCCAACAGGGCCAGGAGGGGCGGTAGCCAGGCCAGATTCAGGGCCGCCCGATATGCGAGATGGACGCCCAGGTTGAGGAGGAATCCCGCGAGCAACGTAGGGGCCAGGGGGTATCGCCTTTCCCGCGCCACGACCACCGCCAGCCCCAGGAAAGGGGTGGCCAGGGCCGTGTTGTAGGTCAACAGCAGGGGGAAAAGGGGAATGGGCCACCAGGCCCCGCCTGCGGAAGCGGCGAACCACATCCCGGCCTGAACCCCTGCGGCGACGCCTGCCACCCCCAGGCCGATGAGCACCGTGTGCGTGAACCCATCGAACAGGTCCTGCAGGTGGGCTTTGACCCGTGGGTACCACAGGCCCAGGAAGGCCGCGGTCTTCAACCCTTCCTGGAGGCCCACTGCGGCCCAGGGGAGGCGGCCTGGGTTCAGGTCCGCCAGCAGACCGGCGGCGTACAGCCATCCGACCCACACCAGCCCCGTCAGGGTACCGAGGCCCAGCGCGGGCCAGAGGGCTTCCCCCAGACTGCGTTCGTACCGCTTGGCCCAGAAGAAGGGCACAGCGTAGCCCAGCGCGGCGGCATACCCCAGGAGACCGATGAGCAGGACCAGGATGCCGTACAACATGGCCAGCCTTCCCTTGGAGGAACTTTGATTGGGCGGGCAGAGAAGGCATGGCGTCCTTCTCTGCACTCTGCAGGGGCGATTGGGTGATGCCAAAGGCCCCCCTACCCTGGTGCTGCCCAACACCAAGGGCGAAACCCGCATGGGCAGGATATGACAGCCCGTCAGGGAAGCGTCAGCGTTTCCCCCGGTACAGCAATGGGATGGTCCGGGCCGCTGGCCCGAAGCATCACCGCAACAGAGCCAGCCAGGATTCCGGCGTGGCTTCCCGGGCCAGCCGTTCGGCCTGCTGGCGCATGGTTTTGTTGGGTTTGCCCAAGCGCAGGGCCTTCAGCCGGCTGCGGTTCTCCTGGGTCAGCGTCTGGTTTTGAAGCCAGGTGACCAGGGCCAGTGCGTGCAGATGCTGGCCCCGTTTCTGGAAGTAGTCGGCCAGCAGGATGAGGCCCCAATCCCGAAGGTCGGTGTAGTTGGCGGCCAGGGCCTGCTCCAGGGCCTGACGAAGCTGTCCCCGGACCTGGGCGGCTTCCCCCCGTTCCAGAAGGTACTGCGTGTACAGCAACCGATTGGTAACTTCCAGATAGCGAATCTCGTGTTCCTGGGCGGTATCGATGCTCTTCTGGAAGATGGCTTCGGCCTCTTCGGGCCGCTGCAGCGCGGCCAGTACCGTGCCCAGGGTGCCCCAGGCCTGGACCAGCATCTCGGTCGCGCCGGCCTGCCGGGCCAGCCGAATGGCCCGGCGCAGCCGCAGGTGGGCCGTGACGTAATCCTCTTCCGCCATGGCAATGGTGGCCATGTTGATGAGCGCGTACATCAAGGGGTACTGGGCGTGCACCTCTTGCGCGGCCTGGAACGAGGCTTCACAGGCCTCCCGAGCCTGATCCAGCCGCTTTTGGGCGAGATAGGCCATGGCCAGGTTCCCCAGGGTGTTGGCCAGGAACACCTGGTTCCCGGCCCGCCGGTAGAAGCGTTCGGCCTGGCGGTAGTAGGCGATGGCCGTGTCCATATCCCCCTGTTTGTAGGCGATGCCGCCCAGGTTGTTGTAGGCGTTGCCCAGGTCCACGATGGCCTGCACGGGCGGGTCGGGCTTGCGGGCCAGGTAGCGTTCGAAGGCCTTCAGGGCCTGTTCCTCCAGTTCCTGGGCCTGGGCCATGCGGCCCCGGTGTTCGGCCACCGCGGAGAGGCCTTGCAACACCCGGCCCAGTTCCAGCAAGGCCGGGTGGTCGTCCGCGGTTACCGTGTGCAGGTAGCGGTAGGCCTTCTCGAATGCGGCCGCGGCTTTGTCCACTTCCCCCAGGTAGTAGGCAAACAGGCCCTGATGCCGCAGTACCTGGCCCAGGAGGAAATCCCGCTGGGCTGAGGGGTCCAGGGTTTGCAGTTCTTCGGCCACCCGCGTGAAGAAGCGCAGCCCCTGCTCCAGCCGACCCTGATGGCGGAACCAGCGGGCGATGCCCGCGGGCAGGAAGGGCGCGCCGTTCTCCAGGGACTGGAGGTGTTCCAGGAACGCGTCCATCTCCCGCTGCAGGGCGCCGAGCCGGCGCATGGCCTGGACGTATTCCTGGGCCGGCAGGTCGAGGATGTCCTGCAGTTGTTGCTTCAGCCAAGGGCGGGCCTTGGCCTGGAACGTCTGCTTCAATTCCGGGCGCTGTTGGCGTTTTTCCTGCAGGAAGGTCCGGGTAAAGGGGTGGAAGTCCCACCACACGTGGCCGTTTTCCCGCCGGCGTTGGGGTTGCAGCAGGCTGAAATCGGCCAGGCGGTGCAGGGTGGCTTCCTCGACCTGGGCTACGGCTCGCGCCATTTCGGTATCGAACGCGGCGTCGAACCCGGCCAGGAGGAGCAGGGCCTGTTGCAGCGGTTCGGGGAGCCGGGACCAGATTTCTTCCAGCAAAACCCGCAGGGAACGATGATGCGGGGTCTGGTCCCGGTAGGGGGTTTCGATGTCCAGCGCGGCGCGGGTCAGCAGGTCTTCGATTTCCTGGCAGGAAGCATGGGCCATCTGGCCCGCGGCCAGTTCCAGGGCCAGGGGGTGCCCCTGGGCCAGTTGGGTGATGCGGAGTACATGGGGTAGGTTGGCTTCCGTGATGCGGAACTCCGGCCGGATGCGCCGGGCCCAGAGGACGAAGAGGCGAACGGCCGGGAAGCGCCAGGCAGCCTCCACGGTGGCCGCGTCCTCCGGGGTTTGGGGGTAGGCCAGGCCATGCAGGGGGAACCGTCGTTCTTTCCGCAGCCGCAGGGGACGCCGCGCGGTAATCAGGAAGACCGCGTGCCGGGTGCGGCTCACCACGTCCTTGACCAGGGTGCCGATGACGTCATGCGCGCCATCGACGTCGTCCAGGACCAACAGCGCGTGCTTTTCCTCCAGCCATTGGGCCAGGCGGGAGGTCAGGCCGGGTTCCTCCAGGGGGATGCTCAAAGCCTCCCGTAGGGCATGGGCCACGTCCCGGCGGGTTCGGGCGCGGGAAAGGGCAATCCAATAGACGCCATCGGGGAACAGGGTCAGCGCGGCGTGGGCCGCTTCCAGGGCCAGCCGGGTCTTGCCGATGCCCCCCGGCCCCACCAGGGTGACCACGCGGGTGTGGGGGTGCGCCAGCAGGTCCAGGAGCGTGTCCATCTCCTGTTCCCGGCCGATGAGTTCCGGGAAGGGCCGGGGGAGATGCTCCCGCCAGCGGGCCGAGGCCGGCGGCGTCAGGAGGTTGCTCTGGATGTCGTACATCAGGTGCTCGGCTTCGGGGGGCGGTTCCAGGCCCAGTTCCTCCCGCATCATGCGGGTGAAGCGATGGTAGGCCTGCCATGCCGCGCTCTTGCGGCCCTGCAGGGCCAGGGCGCGGATGAGGTAACCGTAGGCCGCATCGCTCCAGGGGTCCAGGCGCAACCAGCGGCGGGCCAGATGCTCCACCCGTTCGAAGTCCCCCCGCAAGTAAGCAAAATGGGTAACGTAACGGACGGCCTTCAACGCCTGCATGCGGAAGAACTCGCGCTGTTCGGTGAGCCATTCCTCGAAGGAGACGCTATCCCGAATCGCGAACCCCTGGAGGAACTCGCCCTGGTAGAGGTGGAGCATCCGCTCGTAGCGGACCGCGCAGTACGGGCACGCGCCCCGGTCGCGGTGCTCGTGCTGTTCGACCTGTTCGGCCAGTTGCAAGAACTCCCACGCGTCGATGTGAATTCGCGGGTGCAGGTGCAGGCACAGGGCGTGCCGCTGGATGTCCAGGCATTCGTTGAGGGGGGAAAGGGCCTTGCGCAGGCTGTACAGGGCCTGGCGCAGGTTCTTGCGGGCAATGTCGTTGGGCACGTCGGGCCAAAGGAGGAAGGCCATGTAGTCGCGGGATTGGGTGTGTTCGGCATGGACGGCCAGGTACGCCAGCAGTCCCCGCACTTTGGCCGATTCCAACGGCACATCCTCGCCGGATGCGTGCTGCACCACGGGATACCCAAACAAGCGAATGCGGAATGTCTCGTGTCCGTCCTGCATACCCGGCCCTCGGTTCAGCGGGTGTTTGTGCCACCCACACGTTGGAGACCTCGTAGGGGGAAGCCACGCTTGGGGAATTTAAGGATACAGCGCCCCAGCGGGTTGCTCTGGGGTTCATTATTAGCATAAATCCGTACCTGGGGAAGGCAAGAGGCATTTGGTGCAAGCGGTCTGCAGTCAGCAGTCAGCGGTCAGCAGTCAGCAGACAGCGGACAGCAGACAGCGACCTGCGAACTGCGGACCGCGGACAGCCGACCGCCGACTGCCGACCGCACCCCTTTTGGGTATACTTAGAGGGCCTGATGCCCGATTTCATTCCCGCCTAAGGAGGTGGTTTCGATGTGGCGTAAGAGCCGTTGGTTGTGGTGGATGCTCGCCGTGAGCATGTTGGTCCTGGGCCTGGCTGCATGCCAGCAGGCAACCTCAACCCCGACCCAGGAGGCGGCCCAGGCCGAAGCCGCACAACCCACGAAAGCCGCCGAACCGACCGAAGCGCCGACCGAAGCGGCGCAACCGACCGAATCCCAGCCCGAAAGCCCCCTGGGCATCAAGCCCGAAGACCTCAAAGGTGTCAAGGTAGTCTTCTGGCACGTGTGGTCCCGCAAGGTGGGCGATGAGTTGCAGCGCCTGGTGGACGAGTTCAACCAGACCAACGAGTGGGGCATCCAGGTGGAAGCCGTGAACCAGGGCGGCTACGGCCAGATGTTCAACAAGATGAACGCGGCCATCAACGCGGGTGAACTGCCCAACATCGTGGTCGGGTATCAGAACCAGATGCAAGCCTGGGACATGGCCGGCGAGGTCATGGTTGACCTCACCCCGTATGTCAACGACCCCGTCTACGGCCTGAGCCAGGAGGAACAGCAGGACTTCTTCGAGGTCTTCTGGGACCAGGATGTCATCGGTGGGAAGCGCTACGGCATCCCGGTCATGCGTTCGGCCCAGTACATGTTCTACAACGTGAGCTGGGCCAAGGAACTGGGCTTCGACAACCCGCCGGCCACACCCGATGACTTCTACGCCCAGGCCTGCGCGGCCTACCAGGCCAACCTGAACGACGACGACCCCAACAACGACGGCACCGGCGGCTGGGTGGTGAGCAGCAACGCCTCGGTGGTCGTGGGTTGGATTTGGGCCTTTGGCGGGGACATCGTGGACCAGGAAGGCAAGTACACCTTCGACACGCCCGAAGCCGAACAGGCCCTGCGCTTCCTCAAGAAACTCTATGACGACGGCTGCGCCTGGCAGACCGAAAGCCGCTACCCCAACCCTGAGTTCGCCACCCGCCAGGCCCTGTTCACCAGCAGCAGCGTCGCTGGCATCCCCTATCAGATCGCCGCGTTCAAGGACGCGGGCACCGATGACGACTGGACCCTGATCCCCTTCCCCTCCGCCATCGACAAGCCCGTGCTCAACGTCTACGGTCCCTCCTTCGCGGTGGTCAAGGGTACGCCGGAGCAGCAACTGGCCTCCTGGCTGTTCATCAAGTGGTTCGTCACGCCCGAAAACCAGGCCAAGTGGATTCGGGTCAGCGGCTACTTCCCCACCCGCAAGAGCACCGAGGAACAAATCCAGGATTACATGAACGAGAACCCGCAGTGGGCCGCGGCCTTCACCGCGTTCAAGAGCGAGGACACCCTCAAGAAGTTCGAACCGCGGGATGCCTCCTGGAGCGCGGTGCGGCAGGCCGTGGGTGAATACGTCTCCCAGATCTTCCAGGCCGACTTCTCCGCGGACCAAATCCCCGACCTGCTCAAAGAACTGCAGCAGACCGCAGAAGAACTCTACGCGGAGCAGCACAGCCAGTAACCCCATGGCTGCCTGCTCAACGTAAAGGGGACCGGTGGGTCACACCGGTCCCCTTTCTTGGTCTTTTGAAACCCAACGGCTCCTGTGAGGAAAGCGATGCGTTCCATGACCCTGACGCCCCTGCCCGGTCTGCCCCGAATCCAGCCCGGCGACGACCTGGCCCGGATGATTTGGGAAGCCGTTCAACAGGCCGGCCTGCGGCTGGCCCCTGGCGATGTCTTCGTGGTGGCCCAGAAGGTGGTCTCCAAGGCCGAAGGCCGCTTCGTCCACCTGCCCCAGGTCCGGCCGTCGCTACAGGCCCGGGCCCTGGCCCGACTGACGGGTAAGGACCCCCGCCTGGTGGAGCTGATTCTGCAGGAGAGCCGACGGGTGCTGCGCGCGACCCGGGGGGTGCTCATCGTGGAGCACCGGTTGGGGTTCGTGTGCGCCAACGCGGGCATCGACCACTCCAACGTGCGGGGCGATGACGCGTGGGTGCTGCTTTTGCCCAAAGACCCCGATGCCTCGGCCGCGCGGCTGCGGGAAGCCCTGGAAGCACTGGCCGGGGTGCCCTTAGGGGTGCTCATCATCGATTCCCATGGCCGGGCCTGGCGTCTGGGCACTGTGGGGGTGGCCATTGGCGTCAGCGGCCTGCCGGCCCTGGTCGATCTACGGGGGAAACCCGACATGGAAGGCCGCCCCCTCCAGGTCACCCAGGTGGGCGCGGCCGACGAACTGGCCGCGGCCGCGTCCCTGGTCATGGGGCAGGCCGACGAAGGCACGCCGGTGGTGCATGTGCGCGGCTTCCCCTATGGCCTGGGGCCGGGCCGCCTGGCCGACCTGCTCCGCCCCCCCGAACTGGACC
>JALXBY010000071.1 GCA_026991215.1 Anaerolineales bacterium | reverse complement strand
GCCCCTGCCCCAGCAGGCCCCCCCGCCGCCAGGGATGCCGTACCAAACCGCCTGGACCCAGCGGCTGCTGACCGGCGCCGCGGTGGGCCTGACCCTGGTCGTGCTTTACCTTGTCGCGCTGTCCCGCCGCTGGTAAAGTGCATCCATCACCTTCCACATGGGGAAAAACCATGACCACCTCCACCTCCCACGTCCGACGTGTGGTCTGCGCGCGCCTCCCCACGCCCCAGGCCACCTTTCGGTTGTGCCTGTATCGAAGCGAAAAGGACGGCAAAGAACACCTGGCCCTGATTCTGGGCCAGCCGGCCGCGGCCCACGCGCCCCTGGTGCGGGTGCATTCCGAATGCTTCACCGGCGACGTGCTGGGTTCCCTGCGCTGCGACTGCGGGGAACAACTCCAGCGCAGCCTGGAGATGATTGCCCGCGAAGGCACCGGCGTGCTCATCTACCTGCGTCAGGAAGGGCGGGGCATCGGCCTGGTGGAGAAACTGCGGGCCTATAACCTGCAGGACCAGGGCTACGACACCGTGGAAGCCAACGTGCTCCTGGGCCACCAGGCCGACGAACGGGATTACGACGTGGCCGCGGCCATCCTCCAGGACCTGGGGGTGACGCAAATCCGCCTGCTCACCAACAACCCGGAGAAGATTCAGGCCCTGGAGGCCCTGGGCATCCGGGTGGTGGAACGGGTGCCCCTGGTCCCCTCGGTGAACCCGGAGAACCTCCGCTACCTGGTGACCAAGGTGGTACGCATGGGCCATCTGCTCAACCTGGAGGCCCTGGGCAACGGCCCGCCCCTGGAAGAGCAGGGGGAACCCGAACCGCCCCTTCCCCTGCTGGAATGGTGGCGGGGGGAACCCTGGCCCCGGCATCGCCCCTGGGTGACCTTAGCCTATGCCCAGAGCATCGATGGCAGCCTGGCCCGTTCGCGCAGCCAGCCCACCCTCTTGAGCAGTCCCGAATCCAAACGGCTGACCCATCGCCTGCGCAGCCTGCACGATGGAATCCTGGTCGGCATCGGCACCGTGCTGGCCGACGACCCCAAACTCACCGCCCGCCGGGCGAACGGCCCGCACCCCCAACCCGTGGTGCTGGACAGCCGCTTGCGCATGCCCCTGCAGGCCAACCTGTGGAAACACCCCAAGGGCCTGTGGCTGGTGACCACCCCCGCGGCCGACCCCAAACGGCTTCGGGAACTGGCGGCCCAGGGCGCCCGCATCTTCCAGGTGGAGGCCGACGAACAGGGCCGGGTACGGCTGGACCAGGCCCTGCACGTCCTGCGCCAGGCGGGCATCCGTACCCTGATGGTGGAAGGGGGCGGCCGGGTGCTCACCGCGTTCCTGCAAAGCCACCGCTACATGCCTCTGGAAGTCGCAGACAACGCCCTGGCCTGCAGCGACCCCCACGGCTACCGGCCCGCCGCGCAGGGCCTGGTGGACGCGGTGGCCATTACCCTGGCCCCGTGTTACCTGGCCGGCGTGCCTTCGGTGGAAGCCCTGCCTTCCCCAATCCCCCTGCGGGACGTACGGTACATCCCGGTCGGCAGGGACCTGTGGCTATGGGGACGGCTTTCCTGAACCGGTACGTGGTGTTCCTGGGTCCCCGGCAGGTGCAGGTGGAGGAAGAGGTCCTGCCCCCGCCCGCCGCGGGCCAGGTGGTGGTGCGCATCACCCTGACCGCGATTTCCGCGGGGACCGAGATGCTCTTCTACCGGGGCCTCTTCCCCAAAGACCTGCCGGTAGATGCTACGCTACCGGCCCTGCAGGGCCAGCGGCCGGGCTACCCCCTGCGCTATGGCTACGCTGCGGTGGGCTATGTGGAAGCCCTGGGGCCCCAGGTCCCCGAAACCTGGCGGGGCCGGCGGGTGTTCGCGTTCCTCCCCCATCAGCGCCGGGCCGTGGTCGAGGTCGGCCGTCTGCTGCCCGTGCCGGAAGACATCCCCGATGCGGACGCGGTGTTCCTGCCCAACATGGAGACCGCGGTCAACTTCCTGCACGATGCCGCGCCCCTGCTGGGCGAGCGCGTGGCCGTGTTCGGCCAGGGGGTGGTGGGCTTGCTGACCACCGGGCTGCTGGCCCGCTTTCCCCTGGAACGGCTGGTGACCTTCGAAGGCCTGCCCCTGCGCCAGGAGGCCTCCCGCCAGGCCGGTGCGCACGAGGTATACCCGCCCCAGGCGGCCGAAACCATGCCCCCCTTTGCCGACCTGACCCTGGAACTCAGCGGCAACCCCCAGGCCCTG
>JALXBY010000070.1 GCA_026991215.1 Anaerolineales bacterium | reverse complement strand
CCCTTGGCATCCTTCACGATGTACATGACCTCTTCCTCGTCGTCGTAGAACCCGGCGATGACGTCCGTGTACATGGCCTTGTAGAAGTTGAAGAGGTCGAAGTCCCGGTTGAGCATCCCCAGGGTCCACAGTTCCAGGACGTCTTGAAAGGCATCCTCCTCGGTGTAGTCTTTGAAGAAGTCCTCCTCTACTTTTTGACGCAATTCCTCGGTGGTGAGGAATTGATGGGCCACAGGCTTCTTGGCTTTGAGGCCCCGCAGGTCCTCGACCTCACGCTCCAGCCGGCGGAGGATGTTTTGAATTTCTGGCGGCAAAGCCTCGGTTTCCGCGGGCTCCATCGGTTCCGCCGGTGCCCCAGGCCTGGCTTCGGTGCTCAGGGGCCTTGGGGTCGCCTCGTCGATTTCCACAGGCGTCGTTACCGCAGGCGCAACTCGCGAGGCCTGCCATTCCTGCAGAGCAAGCACAAGTACCGCGGCACTACACAACGTGAACACAAAGGCAATAAAGACACCAAGGACCAGCAATACCTTCTTGAGTTCTCCATTGGACATCGCACCTACTCCATGGGACGAATCCGTGGGATGAAGTCATTCTATCCCAAATTTGCCGCGGAAAAAGCGCGTATCGGCGGGGCACAGCGTATTTGGATGGCGGTCGGCTGTCGGCAGTCAGCAGTCAGCGGTCGGCGGGCGGCGGTCGGCAGGCGGCGGGCGGCGCACTGCGCACTGCGGTCTGCGGATGGCGGTCAGCGAAGGGCTTCGGTGATGCGGGCGCCCAGGGCTTGCAGCGTCTGGGGGAAGGCGGGGAAGGATTCCCGGTACATCTCCCCGCCCAGCACTTCCACAGGACCCGTAGCGTTCAGGCCGGCTACCGCGAGGGCCATGGCCAGCCGGTGGTCCCCATGGGCATGGACGCGGCCGCCTTCCACACCGGCCCCGCCCCGCACCAGGAAGCCATCGGGCCGCTCTTCCGCGTCCACGCCCAGCCGCTGCAGGGCCTCCACCAGGCGGGCGATGCGGTCGCTTTCCTTGTGCCGGAGTTCGGTCGCATCCCGGACCACGGTCACCCCCTGAGCATAGGCCGCGGCCACGGCGAACACCGGGAACTCGTCAATCATCCGGACCACCAGGTCGCCTTCCACCGTGGTCCCCTGCAGGTTGGGGGAATGCTGGACCCGTATCCGGCCCACCGGTTCCCCGGCCTCTTCCCCCGTAAGTTCCACCTCGATGCGCGCGCCCATGGCCCGGAGCGCATCCAGCAGGCCGGTGCGGGTGGGGTTCAGGCCCACGTGTTCGATGGTCACTTCCGAGCCAGGGGTGATGACCGCAGCCACGATGAGGAACGCAGCCGAGGAAATATCCCCCGGCACCCGAAGGTGGAGGGGAGGAAGGTCCTGCTTGGGCGGGGTCATCCGCACGTGGCCCGGTCCCAACCCTTCCAGGTTTACGCCCAGGCTGCGGAGCATCCGCTCGGTGTGGTCCCGGGAAGGACCGGGTTCCAGGACTTCGACCGGGTCCGCGGCTGCAAGCCCGGCCAGCAGGATGGCGGATTTGACCTGGGCCGAAGCCACGGGCAGAGAGAAACGCCCGCCCCGCAGGGGACGGCGGGGGTCGCGGGCCTGCAGGTACAGGGGCGCATGCCCGTCGGTATCCTGAATGGGGACGCCCATGGCCTGCAGGGGGGCCACTACGCGACGCATGGGCCGGCGGCGCAGGCCGGGGGAGCCATCCAGAACGGCAGGTACGCCGGCCGCAGCCAGGGCCCCGGCCAGCAGCCGCATGGTGGTGGCCGAGTGACGGCAGTCGATGGGGCCTTCAGGCGCGCGCCATGCCCGGAAGCCCGGGCTTTCCACGGTCAACGTCTCGCCTTCCAGGTGCACGGTCGCGCCCAGCCGGGGAAGCGCGTCCAGCATGGGTTGAGTCACCCCGGCCACCAACACGCGTTCGATGCGGCTCCGGCCCCGGGCCATGGCCGCAAGCAGAATGGCCCGGTGGGAGATGGACTTATCCCCCGGCACCCGGGCCATGCCACGCAATGGTTGACCTGGATGGACGATAAGGCGGAACATTTGTGGTCAGTGGTCAGTGGTCAGTGGTCAGTGGTCAGTGGTCGGCTGTCGGCTGTCGGCGGTCAGCAGTCGGCTCACTGCTGACTGCTCCCGGCTGCCGGCTCCTCATCCTCGTGGTTCAGCAACGGCGAGAAGGTGTCGATGAGGAGTTTGATGTCCCCGCCCACGGAGTAGAGTACA
>JALXBY010000069.1 GCA_026991215.1 Anaerolineales bacterium | reverse complement strand
CTTCCGTGACCCCCTGGCCGACCATGACCCCTGGCGGCGGTATGGGTTCCGGCGGCGGCATGGGGTCCGGTGGCATGGGTTCCGGTGGCGGCATGGGCTCTGGCGGTGGCATGGGTTCCGGCGGCACCCCGTGAAGCCAACCACCCTCCACCGAACGAACGCCCCCTGCCCGGGTATGGGTGGGGGGCGTTTTGTGTTGATGGTTGTTGGTCGTTCGTCGTTCGTCGGTGGTCGATGGTCGCTGGTCGTTGGTCGTTGGTCGTTGGTCGTTGGTCGGTCGTCGGTGGTCGGTGGGTGGTGGCTTGTGGAATGTAGGAGGCTGGGATAGACTTGGGGCGCCAGGGGGCGCGTGTTCACAACGTCACCCCATCTTCCCGAAGCGGAGGCGGCGGCCATGGCCAGGAAACCCCGTTTCTACACCGCCACGGGCGATGCCGGCACCACCGGGCTGTTAGGCGACCTGCGGGTCCCCAAGGACCACCCCCAAATCGAGGCCCTGGGCGCGCTGGACGAAGCCTCGGCTGCCTTGGGCGTGGCCCGCAGCGCGGTCACCCATCCGGAGTTGCCGGCCCTGCTTCGGCAGGTGCAGCAGCACCTTTACCACCTGATGGCCGAGGTCGCGGCCACGCCGGACCAGGCTGAGACCTTCCGCCGCATCGAGGCCGAACAGGTGGCCTGGCTGGAAGACCACATCCACCGGCTGGCCGAGCAGGCGCCGGAGATTCAGGGCTTCATCCTGCCCGGCGAGACCCTGGCCGCAGGGTTGCTTTCCCTGGCCCGCACCATCGTGCGCCGGGCCGAACGCCGGGTCGCGGCCCTGATGGGCCTGGGCCTGTACCGCAACCCCCACGGCCTCCGTTACCTCAACCGCCTCTCCTCCCTGTGCTTCGTCCTGGAACTGGTGGAACTCCAACACGCTGGACGCCTACCGGAGCACGCCCATGCTGGGGACATGGATTAACGCCGGTACCGTGTTGGTTGGCGGGACCGTGGGATGGCTCTTCGGCCGCCGGGTGCCTGAGGCCTGGCGTAGCACGCTGTTCCACGGCATTGGTGTGTTCACCCTGCTTTTGGGCGTGCGGATGTTCTTCCAGGGCGCGAACCCCCTGCATGTGCTGCTGGCCCTGCTCATCGGCGGCATCCTGGGGGAAGCGCTGCGCATCGAAGCGCGTCTGGCCGCTTTCGGGGATTGGGTGCAACGCCGCCTTCCTGCCAACCGGGAGGATGGCCGCATCGTGGAAGCCTTCCTGACGGCCTCCCTGCTCTTTTGCGTAGGGCCGATGACCATTTTGGGCGCGCTGAAGGATGGGTTGCAGGGCGATTACAGCATCCTGGCCACGAAAGCGGTGATGGACGGCGTCTCCGCCCTGGCCCTGAGCGCAGCCCTGGGGCCGGGCGTGCTGCTTTCCATCCTCGTGATTGTCGGGTACCAGGGCGGGCTGACCCTGTTCGCCCAGTGGCTCGCGCCCTGGCTTTCCGACCCCATGATGGCCGCCATGACCGCGACCGGCGGGGTGCTGCTAGCCGGCCTTGCCATCAGCAGCCTGCTGGAACTGCGCCCCATGCGGGTGGGCAACTGGCTGCCCGCCCTGGTGGTTGCCCCCTTGCTCGTGCGCTGGCTTCCTTTAGGTTGAATCGGGTGCCTCTTCCCAGGTGGGGGTGAAGGCTTCACCCCAGCGGGCCTCGTAGACGATTTCCTCCAGGGGCCGACGCACCCGTGGGGTGGGCGCGTTTTCCGCCGGGTAGCCCAGGACGATGACCGTACTTGGGGCCATGGTTTCAGGGATGTCGAACAGCCGCCGGGCTTGGTCTTTGTCGAACCCGGCCATGAAGCGGGGATACACGCCATGGGCCACGGCCGCTAAGGTCAGGAAGGCGCAGGCCATGCCCAGGTCGTGCCAGGCGTAACGGTTGGGACCCCGTTCGTCGGCTTCCACCGCCACGGCCAGCACCAACACCGGCGCGCCCTGGGCCCTGACCTGGTTGCCTTCGTACAGGCAGGACATCAACCGGTCGTAGGCCTCGGTGCCCCGTCGCGTCACCAAAAAGCGCCAGGGCTGCCGGTTGTACGAAGAAGGCGCCCAACGCGCGGCCTCGAACATCCGGGTGAGCACCGGCTCCGGAATGGCCCGGGTCGAAAAGGCCTTGGGGCTGTACCGGGCGTGGATGAGGTCCAACAAGGCCTGGGCGAGTTCGGCCATGGCTTCCTCCTGGGGGATGATGTAGTCGTTCGTCATTGGTCGATGGTCGATGGTCGATGGTC
>JALXBY010000068.1 GCA_026991215.1 Anaerolineales bacterium | reverse complement strand
CAGGCCGGTGCGCACGAGGTATACCCGCCCCAGGCGGCCGAAACCATGCCCCCCTTTGCCGACCTGACCCTGGAACTCAGCGGCAACCCCCAGGCCCTGGATGCGGCCCTGGCCGTGACCCTGGATACCGGCCGGGTGATTCTCGGCTCCTGGTATGGGGAAAAGCCGGTCCGGGTCCGCCTGGGCGGGCGCTTTCACCGGAGCCGCATCCAAATCCTCAGCAGCCAGGTCAGCACCCTGGCCCCCCACCTGCGGGGCCGCTGGGACAAAGCCCGACGCTTCGCGGTGGCCTGGCAGGCCCTGCGCTGGCTGCGGCCGTCCTGCTGGATTACCCACCGCTTCCCCCTGGACCAGGCCCCGCAAGCCTACCGCCTGCTGGATGCACACCCGGACCGCTGCCTTCAAGTGGTGCTCGAACCCTGACCTTCCCCACGGAGGTGCAGCATGTACACTCTGGGCCTGCGTCGGCGTTTCATTGCCCAGCATTACCTGATTGGCGGCGACTGGGGGCCGGAAAACGAACGCCATTCCCACGCCTACACCCTGGAACTGGTGCTGGAAGGGGCGACCCTGGACCGCCACGGCTACCTGGTGGACCTGGTCGAAGTCGAACAGGCCGTCGAAGCGGTGCTGGCCCGCTACCGGGACCGCACCCTCAACGACCTGGAGGAATTCCAGGGCCTGAACCCCTCGGTGGAGCACTTTGCCCGCATCCTGGCCGAGGCCCTGAACCGACGCATCCAGGCCCCGAACGTCACCGCATTGACCGTGCGGCTGTGGGAAAACGAAAACGCCTGGGCCGCCTACCGCCTCGAACGCCCCCACTAACCACTCACGCCCATCGACCATCGACGAACGACGAACGCCCATCGACCACCGACCACCCCCATGCACATCGGCCTCTTCCTCTACGGCGACCTGAACCTGCCGACGGGCGGCTTCCTCTATGACCGGATGGTGGTCCAGGGCCTGCAGCGCCGTGGCCACAGGGTGACGGTGCTCCACTGGCCGTGGCGGGGCTATCTGGCCGGCCTTGTGGAAGGGCTGTTGGGGCTGCCCGCCCGCTATCTGGCCCGGGCCCGGCTCGACGTGCTGGTGGAAGACGAACTGGCCCATCCCTCCCTGGCCCTGCGGCGGCCCCGGGTCCCCTTCCCGCGGGTGGCCCTGGTGCACCTCTTGCGCAGCCCCGCGGAACCCTCGCGGCTTTGGCGCGGCCTCTACCGGCGCGTGGAACAGGCCTACCTCCGCGGCGTGGACGCCGCGATTTACGTCAGCCACTACAACCGCCGGCTGGCCCGGCATTACCTGGGGGTCCACAAACCCTGGGCCGTGGCCTACCCTGGGGGGGACCACCTGGGTCCGCCCCTTTCCCCCGAAGACGTGCTGGCCCGCAGCCGAGAGCCCGGCCCCCTGCGGGTGCTCTTCCTGGGCCAGTTGATTCCCCGCAAAGGGCTGCACGTGCTGCTCCAGGCCCTGCGGCACCTGCCCCGTGGGGCGTGGCGGCTCACCGTGGCCGGCGGTGCGCTGGGCCGCAGCCCGTACCCCCGGCAAATGCGCGACCTGGCCCGCCGCCTGGGGTTTACAAATACGCAAGTGATATGGCTTGGGCATGTCGGGCAAGGGCAGGTGCGGTCCCTGCTGCGCGAGCATCATGTGTTGGCCGTGCCTTCGCGTATGGAGGGGTACGCCCTGGTGTATCTGGAAGCGCTGGCCCACGGGTTACCGGTCATTGGGGCGCGGCGCAGCGGTGCGCGTGAACTCATCCGGCCTGGGGAAAACGGGTTCCTCGTCCCGCCGGAAGCGCCCCAGGCCGTGGCCCAGGCCCTGGAGCAACTCCTGGACCGCACGCGGCTTGCCCGCATGAGCCTGGACGCGCTGGCCACCTTCCAGCGGCATCCCCGCTGGGCCGATGCCGTACAGGTGTTCGATGACTTCCTGACCGCGCTCGTGCGTGGGTAACCAACCCCATCATGGAGGTGCAGCATGACCCGTACGCTGATTCTCATCTTCGGCCTGATTACCGCGGTGATTCACCTGGCCATCGGCTGGGGTTTCGAGAACCCGTTGACCACCATCCTTTTCCTCAACGGTCTGGGCTATCTGGTGCTGCTTTACGCCTATCTCAAGCCTCCCGCGTTCCTGGCCGGGCAGCGGAACCTGGTGCGGTGGGTGTTCATCCTCTACACCCTGGTAACCCTGGTCGGGTATTTCGTCATCTGGGGCGCCGAGGGGCTGCAGAGTTTCGTGGGCATGATTACCAAGGTGGATGAGGCCGCGCTGATTGTGGCCTTATGGCTGGATAAAACAGAGTAGAATAGGGGCAGCGCCTGCCCTGCGGGTGGTGGGCGGTTCGGCCTTGGGGCCGTGCCGCCCACCTTTCGTGCCTGTCCCACGGCCCGCGGGGGCATTCATCGCCGGGAGGTGGTCTGATGCGCGTCCGATGGCTCCTTTTGCTCGCGTTGCTGCCCTGGCTGGCCGCGTGCGGCCCCAAAGCGCCCCAAATCGTCATCGAAAACTCGTGGGCCCGGTCGTCTCCGCTAATGGCCGAACCCGGCGTGGTCTACATGGTCTTCCGCACCAAGAGGAGCGCCACGGACGTGCGCATCGGCGCTTCCACCGATATCGCTGAAGCAGTAGAAATCCACGAAAGCATCATGGAAAACGGGGTCATGAAGATGCAACCCGTGCCGGGACAGCGTCTGGAAATCCCGGCCCAAGGCGCGGTGGAACTGAAACCCGGCGGTTACCACCTGATGCTGCTCAAACTCAAACAACCCCTCCAGGAAGGCCAGACCATCACCGTGACCCTGCGCTTCGAGAAGAGCGGGGAAATCACCGTCCAGGTCCCGGTCAAGCGGATGGGGCCGTAGGGTGGTGGGCGGTGCGCGGTGCGCAGTCCGCGGTCCGCGGTCTGCAGTCGGCGGTCAGTGAACGACGCACTGCGCACTGCTGACTGCGGACTGCGGACTGCTGACTGCCGTCCACTGACCACTCATCACTGACCACTCCCATGCCTGTCCTCTGGCACGTCGAGTTTCACCTGCACACCCGGGCCTCGCCGGATGGCTGGACCCGGCCCGAAGACGTGGGCCGTCTGGCCCGGCAGCGGGGCCTGCACCGGGTGTTCGTCACCGACCACAACACCTTAGCAGGCGCCCGGCGGGCCATGGCCGCCTCGGACCTGGTGCTGCCCGGCCTGGAGTTGAAGACCCAGGAAGGCGAGTTCCTGGCCTACTTCGTCCGGGAACCCGTACCGGCCGGGCTGCCCCCGCTGGAGGCCCTGGAAGCCCTCCGCGGCCAGGGGGCCTTCGTTGCCCTGCCCCATCCCACCGACCCCTGGCGGGGCCGCTGGCAGGAAGACACCCTGCGCCGCGTGCTGCCCCTGGTGGACGCGGTCGAGGTCTGGAACGGCCGGACCCGCAGCCGCCGCGCCAACCAAAAGGCCGCGGCCCTGGCCCGGACCTTCGGCAAACTGCGCCTGGTGGGGTCGGATGCCCATCTGCCGGCCGAAATCGGGCGCTGCCGGGTGCTGCTCCCCCCTTTTTCCGACCCCGAAAGCCTGGCCCAGGCACTGCGCCACGCGGTCTTCCTTTACAAACCTTCCCCCCTGTGGGTGCACCTGGGTTCCCGCCTGGCCACCCTGATGCACAAACTCAGCCTGTGGCGGGCGTGAACCTTGGGATGATATATGCGCACACAGAGACACGGGGAACCCAGAGTCTCTGTGTTCTCTGTGCCCCCGTGAGAAAATACAATAGAGTTTGATGCGACCATCAGGAACAGGCCAGGGGCAGGCACGCGCAAACTGGTACAATGGGAGCCGCGCATCAACCCTCGTTACCGCAGGGAGGCTGCACCAATGTCCGATTTCTGGAAGGATAAACGCGTGTGCGTCACCGGAGGAGGCGGTTTCCTGGGGTCCTTCGTGGTGGAAGAACTGCGCCGCCGCGGGGCCAAGCACATCTTCGTGCCCCGGAAGAAGGACTACAACCTGGTACACCATGAAGCGGTCGTCCGCCTGCTGGAGGATAGCAAGCCCGACATCATCATCCACCTGGCCGCCAACGTGGGCGGCATCGGTGCGAACCGCAAGCACCCCGCGGAATTCTTCTACGACAACCTGATGATGGGCGTACAACTCATGCACGAGGCCTGGCGCTACGGGGTGAAAAAGTTCGTGGCCATCGGGACGGTGTGTGCGTACCCCAAGTACACCCCTGTGCCCTTCAAGGAAGAGGACCTCTGGAACGGCTACCCTGAAGAGACCAACGCGCCTTACGGCCTCGCGAAGAAGATGCTCCTGGTGCAGGCCCAGGCCTACCGGCAGCAGTACGGCTTCAACGCCATCTACCTGCTCCCGGCCAACCTGTACGGTCCCCGGGACAACTTCGACCTGGAAACCTCCCACGTCATCCCCGCGCTGATTCGCAAGTTCATCACCGCCCGGGATACCGGCAAGGACGAAGTGGTCCTCTGGGGCGACGGTTCCCCCAGCCGGGAGTTCCTGTACGTGGAAGACGCGGCCCGGGGCATCCTGGACGCGACCGAAAAGTACGACGGCCCCGAACCCGTGAACATGGGCACCGGCCGCGAGGTCCGCATCCGGGACCTGGCCAACATGATTGCCGAAATGGTGGGGTACAAGGGCCGCATCGTATGGGATACCACCAAGCCCAACGGCCAGCCCCGCCGGGCTTTGGATACCACCAGGGCCAAGAAGTACTTCGGCTGGGAGGCCACCACGCCTCTGGAGGAAGGCCTGCGCCGCACCATCGCCTGGTACGAGGCCAACAAGGAGGCCATCCTCGCGGGGGAGCGGCCCCACTGACCCCCAACCCGGTCTACACGGCCGACCCAAAACATCGGTTGTAGAACGCGGCGGCCGCGGGGCCCCGCGTTACCCCTTTCCCCCTGGAGGCCTGTATGCCCCAACGTGTGGTGCCTGTAGACATCGTCGAAGAGATGCGCTCCGCGTACCTGGACTACGCGATGAGCGTCATCGTCTCCCGCGCCCTGCCCGACGTGCGGGATGGACTCAAACCCGTGCAGCGCCGCATCCTGTACGTCATGTACCAGATGGGCCTGACCCACAACAAGCCTTACCGCAAAAGCGCCCGTATTGTGGGCGAGACCCTGGGGAAATACCACCCCCACGGCGACCAGGCCGTGTACGAGGCCCTGGTCCGCCTGGCCCAGGACTTCACCATGCGCTACCCCCTGGTGGACGGCCAGGGCAACTTCGGCAGCATCGACGGCGACGAGCCGGCCGCGATGCGCTACACCGAGGCCCGGCTCACGCCCATTGCGGAGGAGATGCTGGAAGACCTGGACAAGGAGACCGTGGACTTCGTGCCCAACTTCGACGACAGCCTCCAGGAACCCACGGTGCTGCCCGGCAAGTTCCCCAACCTGCTGGCCAACGGCTCCGCGGGCATCGCGGTGGGCATGGCCACGAACATCCCGCCCCACAACCTGCGGGAACTGGCCGCGGCCTTCGACTACCTGATCCGCAACTACGACCGGGCCGACGACGTGGCCCTGGAAGAACTCATGCGCTTCCTGCCCGGCCCGGACTTCCCCACGGGTGGCGTCATCGTGGGCACCGAGGGCATCCGCCAGGCCTACAGCACGGGCAAGGGCCGGCTGGTGCTCCGGGGCGTGGCCCACATCGAGGAAGGTCGCGGGGGGCGGCAGCACATCGTGATTACCGAAATCCCCTACCAAGTGAACAAGGCCGCGCTCATCACCCGCATCGCGGACCTGGCCCGGCAGGGCCGCATCGACGGCATCGCGGACCTGCGGGACGAATCCGACCGGGAAGGCATCCGGGTGGTGGTGGAGGTCAAGCGGGGCTTCCCCGCGCGCAAGGTCCTCAACCAACTCTACAAGTACACCCCCTTGCAGACCACCTTCGGCGTGCAGATGTTGGTGCTGGTGGCCGGGGTGCCGAGGCTGGTTTCCCTCAAGCGGGCCATGCTGCTCTTCATCGAACACCGGCGGGAGGTCATCCGCCGACGCTCCGAGTACCTGCTGGCCAAGGCCCGCGACCGGGCCCACATCCTGGAGGGGCTGCTGAAGGCCCTGGCCCACCTGGACGAGGTCATCCAGACCATCCGCCGCTCCCGCACCGCGGAGACGGCCCGCAAGAACCTGATGAAGCGCTTCGGCTTCACCGAACGGCAGGCCCAGGCCATCCTGGAGATGCCCCTGCGCCGGCTGGCCGCGCTGGAGCGCAAGAAACTGGAAGAGGAATACAAGGAGGTCACCGCGCAAATCCGGGAGCTGGAAGACCTGCTCGCGCACCCCGCGAAAATCCTGGAGGTCATCCGCAAGGAAATCAAGGACCTGGCCCAGCGCTACGGCGACGACCGCCGCACCCGCATCCTGGCCGAGGCCAAGGAGGACTTCGACGAGGAGGACCTGATTCCCAACGAGCCCGTGCTGGTCATCCTCACCCGCAAGGGGTACATCAAGCGGGTGCCGGTGGACCACTTCCGCGCCCAGGGCCGTGGGGGCAAGGGCGTGCGCGGGCACACGGTCAAGACCGACGACGAGGTGGCCTTAGTGCTCTCGGCCCGGGCCTTAGATACCGCCCTCTTCTTCACCGACCGGGGCAAGGTGTACGCGGAACGGGTGTACCGCATCCCCGAAGCCGGACGCACGGGCAAGGGCCTGCCCGTGGTCAACGTGGTGGCCCTGCAGCCCGAAGAACGGGTAACCGCGGTGGTCGCGGTGCCCGACTTCGACCAGGGCCGGTACCTGTTCTTCGCGACCCATAAGGGGAAGGTCAAACGCCCCGCGCTGCGGGAGGCCGCGTCGGGCCGGTCCACCGGGCTGGTGGCGGTCATCCTGCACGAGGGCGACGCGCTGGGCTGGGTCCGCCTGACTTCGGGCCAGGACGAGGTGTTGCTGGTCACGGCCCAGGGCCAGGCCCTGCGCATTCGGGAAGAGGAAGTGCGGCCCCTGGGCCGCCATGCCGGCGGCGTGCAGGGCATCCGGCTGCGGGAAGGCGACGAAGTGGTGGCCATGGACGTGGTGGAGCCGGGCGGGGAGTTGCTGGTCGTGACCGCGCACGGCTACGGCAAACGGGTGCCCCTGGAGGAATACCCGGTCAAAGGCCGGGCCACCTTAGGGGTCCAGACCATCAACCCCCGCAGCCTGAAGACCACAGGCCCGGTGGTGGCCGCGCGCGTGGTCCAGGCCCAGGACGAAATCGTGCTGGTCACCAGCCACGGTCAGGCCATCCGCCTGCGGGTGAAGGACATCCCCCGCATGGGCCGCACGGCCCGGGGCGCCCGGCTCATCACCCTGGCCCAGGGGGACCAGGTGGCCGCGGTGGCCCGCCTGGAACGGGGCTGGACGTAGTCGCGCAGCCCGCGGCAACGGGAGCATACGAGGATGAAGCGACGCTTCGGATGGCTGTTGGGCCTGCTGGTCAGCGCGGTTTTCCTCTACCTGGCCCTGCGGGGGTTGCACCTTCCCCTGCTGTGGGAGGAAATGCAGGGCGCCCGGTACTGGTGGCTGCTCCCGGGGGTGGCCGTCTACATGCTGGGGCTTTGGGTGCGGGCCTGGCAGTGGCACTACCTGCTGCGGCCCGTGGCCCACATTTCCACCAAAGACCTGTTCGCCGTCATCACCATCGGGTACATGGGGAACAACATCTTCCCGGCCCGGGCCGGGGAGGTGTTGCGCACGTATCTCCTTTACCGCAAGTGGCGGGTGCCCTTTTCCGCGGGCCTGGCCACGGTGCTGGTGCAACGGGTCTACGA
>JALXBY010000067.1 GCA_026991215.1 Anaerolineales bacterium | reverse complement strand
CCATGTGGTAATCCTGGACCTCCAAACCGGACGTCGGGAAGTGTTGTTGACCCTGGAACGTGGCTTTCCCACAGTACTGGACTGGAAACGCATCGACCTGAGCCGGTGCCCGAATCCGCCTGCAATTCGATAATCCCCTGCCCCAGGTGGCCCTCAACCGGGCCAACAAATGCTTACAGAACTGGCGTATCGCCCCAGCATTCCGTACCAAAAAGGAGTACACGCGGGTGGTGCTGTATGTCCTCAGCCAACCCGCCGAGAAGACCGTGAAGGAGCCCCGAGATTTCGAGGATTCAGAATTTCCTGAGAAAGCGCAAAGCACCTGCTCCAATACCCGCGAAACACTGGCGCCGGAGCCGATCCCACGTCCCTGTCGCTCTCTCACCCAGCCGGCACGTGGGGTGCGTTGCGCTGGATGAATTCCCGCAAGGCCTGGATGCGCTGTTGCAGCCCTCGGTCTTCCGGCGTGCGCGCGGCCTGGGCCTTGAGGTACGCGAGTTCGCTGAGCCGTTCGTAGAAGGTCCAGATGAACTTGCGGGCCTGCGCGTCGCGTGCCTGTTGCAAGGCCCGAATGCGACGGCGCAAAGAGTTGGCCGTGGCATACTGCCCTTCGGTAATCAGGCCGTTGCGCCACTCTTCGTGCAGGTAGCGGGCCAGCCACCGCCGTTCCCGCCGCAAGGCCCAGACGAACACGGCCACCGTCACCCCCAGGCCAAAACCGTAGTTCAACAGGGAAAGGCCGCAAACCGGGAACCCTAAGGAAACCGTGGTGTTGTGCACCATGTGCAGGAACACCGCGGCCATCCACCCCGCGGGGATGGCCAGCCACGACCACAACTTGGTGACGTACAGCCGGGCCGCCGCCACCCCCAGGCCGGTCATCGCGGTATACAGGCCGTGGGTGAAGCCAAAGAGCAAGACCCGCAGCCCAAAGAGCATGCCCATGCTCACGATGCCCCCTTCTGCCAGCGCGCCCACCAGGTAAAGCACGTTCTCCACCGTGGTGAACCCCAGGCCCACCACCGCGCCGTAAATCAGCCCATCCACCAGGCTGTGGATTTCCTCCCGGTTCCACAGCAGCGCGGCGAGTACGGCCAGGCCCTTCCAACTTTCTTCGATGACCGGCGCCAGCACCGAGGTGCCCAGGAAGTCCACGGCCTGTTCGGAAAGCATGAGGGATGCAATGCCCTCACCGAGCAAGGAGAGGATGACCGACCCCGCCGTGGCGAACAGCGCGCCCCACAAGAACAGACCCACCAGCCAGCGCTTTGGTTCCTTCTCGTACCGGTCGGCCCAGTAGAGCAGTGCGGCCATGCCGATGGGGATGAGGACGGTAAAACACAAGAGGAAAAGGCCGAGAATCAGGGACATGGGAGCCTCCTGAAGTGGTCGATGGTCGTTCGTCGGTGGTCGTTGGTTATGAGGGGAACGGGTGAGGCCGTGGTGCTACAATAAACCCCAATCCTGCGCCGGAGGTTCGAACATGCGCGCCTCACCCGATACGCCCGTCTTCGCGGTGCCCGAAGCCCACCTGGTCCCCGTGAGCGACCATGTCCGCCGGATGTACCCCATCCCGCCCTCTCGCATGTTCACCATACGGGAGGCCTTGCAGAAGTTCAAGGAACGGCACCCCGACCAGGAGGTGTACGACGCCTCCCAGGGCGACGGCGGCGCGAGCCTCAGCGGGGTGCCCCGGCCCATCCTGGAGCGGGCGTTGGAAATCCAACTGGCCATGGGCACCAAGTACGTGCTGCCCATCGGCCCCGAACCCATCCGCCGCCTGATTGCCGAAGCCTACTGGCGGCTGGACCCGGACCTGGGCTGGGGTCCCCAGAACATCGTGCTGGCGGCCGGGGGGCGGGATGCCCTCATCAAGGCGTATCAGGCCATGCTCGCGCTGGGCCACGGTCGGCAGGGGGACGTGGTCATCACCACCCGGGTCCCCTGGCTTTCCTACAACTGGGGGCCGTACAGCGTGGGGGCCAACGTGTTGCGCGCGCCGGGTCGCCCGGAAGAGGCCTGGGCCTATACCCCCGAAGCCCTGGAAGTCACCTTTGAATTTGCCGCCCGCTACGGCCGCAAGGTGGCTGCACTCATCATCACCAGCCCGGATAACCCCACGGGCAAGACCCTGTCCCTGGAGGAACAAATCGCCCTGGCCCGCAAAGCCCTGGACCTGGGCGCGGCTTTCGTGCTGTTCGATTGGATTTATCACCACGTCACCGAAGGGGAGCCGTACGACATCAACGCGCTGTTGCGGGCTTTCCCTCCCCCACAGCGGGAGCGGCTCATGGTGCTGGACGGCATCACCAAGAGCCTGGGCGGGTCCAACATCCGCATGGCCTGGCTCACCGCGGGCCGGGAGGTCATCCGGTTCATTGCTTCCCGCGCGTCCCACAGCGTAATTCCCTCCTTCTTCGCCATGGCCGTGGCCCAGGCCGCGATCGAAATGGGCTACCGGGAGGCGGCCCGCACCATCATCGAACCCACGAACGCGAGCCGGCGCTGGCTGCGGCGTTTTCTGCAGGAGCAGGGCTTCACCTTCATCATGGGGAACGGGTACTACGCCTTCATCCACGTGGGCAAGTGGCTCCGGCTGCGGGGCTGGGAGGATACGGAACCCCTGGGCGCATACCTGGCCGAAGAGCACGGCCTCGCGGTGGTGCCGGGCGTGTACTTCTCCCCCGATGGCGCGGAATGGATTCGCTTTTCCTACGCGCTGCCGCCCGAACGCACCCAGGCCGCGGCCCAACGGCTGGTGCAGGCCCTGCAGACCCTGGAGGGGTAGCCCATGCCGGAAGTTCCCGCTTACGTCCCGGCTTACGTCTTCACCCGTGGGGGCCTGGTGGAAAGCGTGCACCACGCAGGGTTCGCCATGGTGGATGCCTGCGGTCGGCTGCTGGCCGCGGCCGGGCCGGTCGCCGCGGCGGTGTTCATGCGTTCCTCGGCCAAGCCCCTGCAGGTGCTTCCCTTGTTGGTGGAAGCCCAGCGCCGCGGGGCCGCCCTGGAGGACGAGGCCATCGCCATCATGGTGGCCTCCCACAGCGGCACCCCGCGGCACGTCGAACTTCTGGCCCGGATGCACCAGCGCTGGGGCCTGGGGCCGGAACTTCTCCAATGCGGCGTGCACCCGCCCCTGGATCGGGCCAGTGCCCAGGCCCTGCAGGATGCGGGCCAGGAACCTACGCCTTTCCACCACAACTGTTCGGGCAAGCACACCGGTTTCCTGCTCCTGGCCCGCTGGCTGCACGCGCCCCTGGAAACCTACCTGGACCCGGAGCACCCCGTGCAGCAGCGGGTGCGGCAGGTCGTGGCTCACATGGCCGGCCTGCCGGCCCAGGCCCTGGTCGTGGGCACCGATGGCTGTTCGGCCCCCAACTTCGCGCTGCCCCTCTACCACGCGGCCTGGGCCTGGGCCCGCCTGGTGGACCCACGCGGGCTGGACCCAGACCTCCAACAGGCCGCGAGCCAGGTGGTCCGGGCCATGGTCCGACACCCCTTCCTCGTGGCCGGGCCGGGCCGCTTCGACACTTTGGTGATGGAGGCCATGGCCGGTCGGGTCGTGGCCAAGGGCGGCGCGGAGGGGTACCAGGCGTTGGGGATACCGCCCGGTGTGCTGGGGCCCGTGGGCGTGGGCATCGTCCTCAAAGTGGCCGATGGCGACCGAAGACGACGGGTCGCGGGGGCGCTGGCCCTGCACATCCTCCAGGCATTGGGCCTGTACCGGCCCGAAGCGCACCCAGACCTGGCGCAGGCTTTTGGCCCCCGGCTCCCCGTGTTCAACGTGCGGGGGGATGTTCAGGTTGGGGAGGGATATCCGCTCTGGTCGGTGCCGCGGCCCCAATGGCTTCCCGCACCCGACGGGCCAGCGCGCCAAACTCCGGGGTGTAGCGAAGGTCCTCGGTCCGAGGCCGAGGCAGCGGAACGTCGAAGCACAGGCGAATCCGGGCCGGACGGGGGCTGAGCACGCAGATGCGGTCGGCCAGGAACAGGGCTTCGGTGATGGAATGGGTGACCATGACCACCGCGACCCGGGTGTGGTGCCACAGGCGGAGCAGTTCCCCCCACATTTGTTCCCGGGTCAGCGCGTCCAGGGAGGCGAAGGGTTCGTCCAGAAGGAGGAGGCGGGGCCGGTAAATCAAGGCCCGGGCCAGGGCCACTCGTTGCGCCATGCCGCCGGAAAGGTCCCGGGGCAGGGTGTGCTCGAACCCTTCCAGCCCGATGAGGCGCACCATCGCCCTGGCCTGTGCCAGGATTTGCGCCCTGGGTAGGCCGCGGAGTTCCAGGGGGAGCGCGATGTTGCCCAACACGGTGCGCCAGGGCAGCAGGTTGGCCTCCTGGAAGACCAGGCCGATATCCGGGTGGGGCCCCCGGAGGGGCCGGCCGGCGAAGCGCACCTCGCCCCAACTGGGCGGCAGCAGGCCGGCCAGCACCCGCAGCAGGGTGCTCTTGCCACACCCCGAGGGCCCCAACACCGCGACGAACCCGCCTTCCGGAACCGTGAGGGAAATGCCCTGCAGCACCCAGAAGGGCTCCCCCCGGTTCCGGAAGGCCAGGTGCAGGTCGCGGACCTCAACCAGGGTTTCCGGGGTTACTTGCGCCATCCTTTGGCCCAATCCGGCAGGTAATCATTGGTGAAGGCTTCCTCGACCGGCACGTCCGTCTGCAGCAGCCCCATGGTGCGCAGGGTGTCGTGCATGTTCTGCCAGGCTTCGAGGCTGCTGTAGCCCAGGTTTTCACTGTACCAGTAGTCGATGGCCGTGTTCAGAATCTCCATCTGTACGGGGTCGTCGGGTTCCAGGCCTTCCACGTACTTCAGGGAGGCCTTGTAAGCCTGGTCAGGGTGCTCGATGGTATCCCGCAGGCCCATGAGCAGGGCGTTCACGAAGGCCCGCACCCGGTCGGGGTTCTCCTTCAGGTACTGTTCGCTGGTGATGATGCCGTTGGAGGCCAGGGTGACGTAATCGGCCACGGGGAACACGATGATGTCGAACCCCTTGTTGCGGAGTTGGATGGGTTCGTTCGTGATGTACCCCACCACGATTTTGTTCTTGCCCGTGCTAAAGGCTTCCACCTGGTTGAAGCCGATGGATTCCAGGGTGACCTCGCTTTCCTGAATGCCGAACTTGTTGAGCAGGGCAATCAGGCCGATGTAGTTGGCGCCGAAGAGACCAGGCAGGCCGATGGTCTGGCCCTTGAGGTCCGCGGGGGATTCCAGCCCCAGGGCCTTGTCCGCAATCACGGCCACGGGGAACTTCTGCCACCAGGCCATCACGTAGACCACGGGCAGGCCCTGGGCCCGGGCCAGCAGCACCTGCTCGCCGGAGACCACGGCAAAGGGGATTTCCCCTGCGGCCACCAGTTTCACGCCGTCGGTCTCGAAACTGTAGTCGAAGTTGACCTTGAAACCGGCATCCCGGAAGTAGCCCTGGCTATCGGCCATGTAGTAGGGCGCGTACTGGATGTTCGGGATGTAGCCCATGGGCAGCCGGATTTCTTCGATGGTCTGCTGGGCCGTGGGCGTGGGTTCAGGCGCCTCGGCCTGGGTGGGTTGGGCCTGGGGTTGCGCGGCCGTTGGTTCGGCAGCCTGGGCCTCGGCCTGGGTGGGCGCGGCGGTTGGCGTTGGCGTGGCCTGGCGGCACGCGCTCAGGGCCAGCAGCCCCAGCAGGAAGACGAAGAGCACGGTGAAACGGCGCAACATGGTACGACCTCCATCGGTTTGGGATGTTCCCCAACGGGGCAGCCCCCGTTGCGGACCTTCGGTAGTCCAGGGAAGACGGTCACGGAACGTTGGCCATGGGGCGTTCGTACTTCTGCCGAAGTTCCGGCGTAAAGAGGAAAACCTGCTCGTGGACTGCAGCCTCCGCGCGGCGCTGCCAGGAAAGCAGCCAGCGCTCCAGCAGCCGCACGCTGCCGTAGAGCACCAGGGCCATGGTCATGAGCGCAAGCAGGGCCACGAAGACCAGCGCGGTATCGTACCGGCCCCGGGCCGCGTTGATGAGGAAGCCCAGGCCCCGGTCCGCGGCGATGAACTCCCCCACCACCGCGCCAATGACCGAAAGGGTCGCGCCGATGCGCAACCCCCCGGCCAGGACGGGCAGCGCGGCGGGCCACTCCAGGTAGCGCAGGGTCTGCCACCAGGAGGCGTTGAGCACCCGGAGCAGGTCCCGCCAAGCCTGGGGGATGTTGCGCAAACCCACTACGGTGTTCACCAGCACGGGGAAGAACACGATGAGCGCGCAGATGAGCACCTTGGAAAGCAAACCCGGCCCGAACCAGATGATGAGCAAAGGCGCGATGGCCACCACGGGCAGGGCCTGGCTCACCACGGTGTAAGGGGCCAGCAGGCGTTCCAGCAGGGGGAAGCGGGCCATCATGTACCCCAGGGGCAGGGCCACGGCCAGGCCCAGGGCCAGGCCCAAAAGCACTTCGGTGCCCGTGGCCATGACGTGCTTCCACAACAGGCCGGAGCGTACGGTCTCCCACAAGCGCTGGGCCACGGTTTCGGGCGGGGGAAGCAGGAAAGGCGGCAGGTCCCCGAAGCGGGTCGCGGCTTCCCACAGGGCCAGGCCCAGCAGCGCGGCCAGGGTCTCTGGCAGGTAGCGGCGCAGACGGGTCAGGGTCATGGGGCGACTCCTTGGGAGCAGTCAGCCGTCGGCGGTCGGCGGGCTGCGGACTGCGCACTGCGGACAGCGGTCGGTAACACGAAAAGGCCCCGAGGCTCAGGGACAACCTCGGGGCAATGCGTCCAAAACCCAAGGCCCGCCGCGCTACCAGGCCGCTTCCTGCGGCCGGCCGCGCGCCGCGTGCACGGGTTTCGGACAACCTTCTCCCATCCGGACTATACCGTCGGCCCCGGAATTCCACCGGGTCGGGCCCCGCCCCGCTTTGGAGGACCGCGGACCTGTCCGTATCCGTCGGCCCCGTGGTCCCGTTGCTGGCCCTGGGACGGAGCTTCGCGGGCTTTCACCGCCGGTCGGGAATTGCCCCGCCGCCTGGACGGGACTCACCCTGCCCCGAAGGTTGTCCGCTTTTCGTTTGTCCGAGGAGGCGCCTGGCGCCCCCTCAAGTAGACGGCGCTATTATACAGAGGTAACGGTACCGGGGGAAGTGCTCTGCTGGAACTTCGCTCCTGCTCGCGACGCACTGATTGCTGACCGCAGACCGCTGTCCGCCGACCGCTGACCCCAACCCTACCGCGCCCGCTTGATGGCCTCCACCGCCTCGGGGTTGACCAAAGCGGAGGTGTCGCCGGGGTCCTGGCCCAGGTAGGCGGCCCGAATCATGCGGCGCATGACCTTGGCGTTGCGGGTCTTGGGCAGGTCGTCCACGAAGTGCACGGCCTTGGGGGCCATGGGCTTGCCCAGGTGCCGCACCACCAGGTCGTGGATTTCCTGCCGCAGCGCGTCGGTGGGTTCCACCCCCGGCTTGAGCACCGCGAACACCACCAGGGCCTGGCCCTTCACCGGGTCCGGCACGCCAATGGCCGCGGATTCCACCACCGCGGGGTGCTCCACCACCACGGATTCCACCTCCGCGGGGCCCAGGCGCTTGCCCGCAATCTTGAGGGTGTCGTCGGAGCGGCCCAGGATGTACCACTGGCCGTCCTCGTCCACCAGCGCGTAATCCCCATGCACCCACACGTCGGGCCAGCGGGACCAGTAGGTGCGGATGTACCGGTCGGGATCCTTCCAGAAGCCCCGGGTCATGCCAATCCAGGGCTGGCGGATGACCAGTTCGCCCACTTCGCCCACCACGGGTTGGCCTTCCTCGTCGAACACGG
>JALXBY010000066.1 GCA_026991215.1 Anaerolineales bacterium | reverse complement strand
AGGCCGGGGCGCGATGGCCGCGGCCCAAAACCCCACCACGTAACAGGGCAGGGTGAGCAACAAGATACCCAGAAACACCAAACGCAAGACGGCCCGCCAGCGCAGCACCAGGGGATGTTCCATCGTGCCCCAACCTCCAGGGGTTTCTCCATAATCTTACCCCAAAGCCGGGGCCGCCTTTGACCTGCGTTACAATTGTGCAACCCGAAGGAGGGAAGATGGGCTGGAGCGGGCAGGGCCAGGAGTTTTGGTTACAGGTGTTGTTCGCCCAAATCCTTTTCGCGCTGGCCGCGGTGCTGGGTCTGGCATCCCGTCGTTACTCCCGGCTGGCCCTGGCCCAGGCCTTCCCCTGGTTTTCCCTGTTCGCGCTGGCCTTTTCCGTGTACATCTGGCTCAACCTGGCGCAGCACCTGCATGGCTTCACCGAGGCCTGGAGCGTGGCCGCCTACACCGCGGCCTTCGTTGCCCTGTGGTGCGCGGCCTTGCAACTGCTTCCCCATACCCCTTCCGGCCTGCAACCCCGCTGGGTCTGTATGGCCTCCTTCCTGCTGGGCGGCCTGTGGATGACGGCTTACACCTCCTTCAACCTGGACCCAGAACGGGTGCTGCGCCTGCTCACCGGCGCGCTGGCCTTCCCGGCGATTACGGCCACAGCCTACGCCCTGCGTCGCCATGCCCAGGTTCACATCCTGCCCCTGCACGTGCCGCACCTGTACCGCACGCTGCGGACCGGGGGCATCGCGCTTTTCCTCTTTGGCGTGCTGTGGCTGGCCGAACAATGGTTCCCCCTACCGTATCACGTGTTCTGGACCCTGCTCCAGGTGCTGCTCCTGGGCATCTTCGCCTGGGCCATGATGCGGGGGCTGGAAATCTTCGAAGTGGAAACCCGGCAACGCATGGAAGCCATGGAAATCTCCCAGGCCCGCATGCTGGAACGGCAGAACATCGCCCGGGAACTGCACGACCACGCGATCCAGAACGTATACGCCGCGGGCCTGATGCTCCAAAGCCTGATGCACGAACTCCCGCAAGCCTGGCAGGACAAAATGGAACGGGTGCTGGACGCCATCAACACCGCGCACCGGCAGTTGCGGGGCCTGCTGCTTCGGCTCAACACCCAGGAGCACGATGGGGAAATCGACCTGGCCCACGCGCTCAAAGGGCTGGTGGAGGAGACCGTCCGCATGTCCGGGGCCAATGTGGTGCTGCGTATCGACATCCCCCAAACGGCCTGGGACGCGCGGCGCGCGGCGCACCTTCTGGCCTTCGTGCGGGAGGCCCTTTCCAATGCCATCCGGCACGCGGGAAGCCCCCGCATCGAGGTCCGGGTCAGCCGGGAAGGGGAGAACATCCGGGTCGAGGTCATCGATTTCGGACGGGGCATGTCGCCGGTTACCCGGCCGGGCTTTGGCCTGCGCCACATGCGGGATCGGGCCCTGCTTCTGGGCGGCCAGTTGAACATCGAAAGCCGGCCCAGCAAGGGCACTCGCGTCGTGCTCACCGCGCCGCTGCAGGGGATGTGAGGGGAGGTGGTTGGCGGTCAGCGGGCGACTGCAGCGCACGAACGCGCGGTCGGCCCACTGCGGACGGCCGACCGCGCACTGCATACGCCCATCACCCTTCCCCCGCCGTGCCCCCTTGGGGAATCAGGTGCACCAGCACCACGTCCTGCAGTTGCCACACGTGAAGCAGGAGGGCCGCGGCTTCAGGCCCCTGCCAGCGGCTCCAGCCGCCCAGGCGCGGGTAGGCCCGCCCACCGACCTGACGCCATCCCTGGGCCTGGAGCTGGCGGGCCAGGCCCGCGGCCAGTTCCTCGGGGGAAGCGCCCCAGACCAGCACCCCCTGGCCCGTGCGGGGGTCTTCCCAGAGGGTCTCCTGGGCCGTGGTTTTGGGCAGGGTCAGCCGCGGCAGCGTCTGCCGCCAGGGTTCCAGGAAGGGGCGCGGGGGCATGGGCGGGCAGCCCGGTCCTTCCGCAGGGTTCAGCCGGGCCCGCAGCAGCACGCCTCCTTCCGGCATGGGCCAGAAGGCCAGGTCGGCCATCCAATCGGGGTTGCAGGCCACAAGCCGCGGCGGGTTTTCGGGGGATGTCTGCAGGCCGGCCTCCCCGCGGTCTTCCATCTGCACCTGCCAGCCGGCCTGCTTCACGGCCTGGGACCAGGCCGTCAGCACGTCTTCGGCCGCGGCTTCCGGGGCCTGGGCCATCAATACCCATTCCTCCAGGGCAGGCGGGGCTTCGGGCCGGGGCAGGCGGCGCAGGCTGCCCACGGGCGTCCACCCCTGGGG
>JALXBY010000065.1 GCA_026991215.1 Anaerolineales bacterium | reverse complement strand
CATGATGTGACCTGGCAGGGTGAGGCCACTTTCCAGGTGGATTGGGGCGAGGCAGCGAAGGAGGGATTGGTCAAACTGCCCCTGTGGCTGGCCCTGCAGGTGGCCGGCCTGGGAAAGGCAGCCAAAGGGTTGAAACTCACCCCGGACCTGGCGCGCATCATCGGTCGCCAGGCGCAGACCTACTACATGGACCAACTGGTCTCCATGGAGCAGTTCGAGCAGCGGTTCCGTGAGGCCCTGCAGGCGGCCCTGGGGGAAGAAGGCCGGCTGGTGGTTTTCGTGGACGACCTGGACCGCTGCCTGCCGGAGAAGGCGGTGCAGGTGCTCGAAGCCCTCAAATTGTTCCTCCACGTCCAGGGCACGGTGTTCGTCCTGGGCATGGACCCCGAGGTGGTGCGGCGGGGTATTGAGGTGCATTACGGCTTTCATCAGGGGGGAAAGCGAGACACTGACTTGCCCATCACCGGGGAGCACTATCTGCAAAAACTCGTGCAGATTACCTTCAACCTGCCCACCCTGGACCGGCGGGCACGGGAGGAATTCGTGCAATGGCTCCAGCGCCGGGTGCGCGGCACGCGCCTCGACAAAGTGACCCGCGAGGTGTTCGCCCGCGGGTTGCAGCCCACGCCGCGCCAGGTCAAGCGGGCTTTGAATGTGTTCCTGCTGCTCAAGCAAATCGCCCAGGCCCAAGAACGTGAGGGCATCCTCCCAAGCAACAGCGTGGCCTGGCCCCTGCTGGCCAAGACGGTCATCATTCAGATCCAATGGCCCGAACTCTACGCCCTGTGGCGGCAAATTCCCACCCTGATTCAAACCCTGGAACAGGCGTATCGCAGACACCGCTGGGACGAGGCGGAGATGCTGTTGGGCCGGTTGCCTGCGGGCGGCCCATCCACCCCGCTCGCGGTGGGGGAGCGGGAAGGCGAGCAGGAGGAAGAAGGTGCCAGAGACACGGTAGCGGCCTCACCCTCCCCCGGCGGGCTGCTAGAGCCGTACCTGACCCAGCCGCTGCGCTATCGGCTCCTGTACGATTTGCTCACCTACCCCGAGGAAGTGGGCGAGGGGCGGGAGCGGGCCCGCTTCGAGGGGTTGAGCCGCGAGGCGTTGCAGGTATACCTGGGCCTGGCCGGGGCCGTTGGCGAGGTGACCGAGCGCCGGGCGGAGGCCGTTGCCGAGGCCGAGTTGCCCAAGGACTTGGGCGAAATGCTCACCTCCGGCGACCCGGCGCTGCTCAAGGAAGCGCTGGCCCGCCTGGAAGAGCAAGAGATCAAGCGCGACGGGCCGTTGCACCGTCGCGCGCAGCAAATCCTGGTGGAGATCATGCACGCGCCCGACCGCCCGGCCCGCCAGCGGGCTGCCGCGGGCGATGCCCTGGCCGCCCTGGGCGACCCCCGTTTCGACCCCGAACGCGGGTATCTGCCGGCCCGCCGCTGGGACCCGGAGCGCCGCGCCTGGGTCGACGAACCCACCTTGGGCTTCGTCCGCATCCCGGCCGGGCCCTTTTTGATGGGCAGCGATCCGCAGAAAGATAAAGAGGCCTACGATGACGAGCAGCCCCAGCACGAAGTGGACCTGCCCTACGACTACTGGATGGCCCGCTACCCGGTCACCGTGGCCCAGTGGCGGGCCTTCGTGGAGGCTACCGGCTATGATGCCTTCGACAAAGATGTTCTGCGCGACCCGGACAACCGCCCGGTGCGTTGGGTGACCTGGTACAATGCCATGGCGTATTGTGAGTGGCTGGATGAGGTGTTGAAGGAAATCAGCCGTCAGGTGTCAGGGGGCAGTGGTCAGGTGTCAGGAGACAGCGAAGAGGCACGGCGGTTTTGGGAGGCCATTGCCTCGGGCCGGTACCGCGTCTTTCTGCCCTCGGAAGCCGAGTGGGAGAAGGCGGCCCGGGGAACCGATGGCCGGATTTACCCCTGGGGCGACGAATTTCACCCGGACAAGGCCAATACCAGGGAAACGGGCATCGATACCACCACCGCGGCGGGGGCCTTTCCGGGGGGTGCGTCGCCCTACGGCGTGCTGGATCTGAGCGGCAATGTGTGGGAGTGGACGCGCAGCCTGTGGGGGAAGGATTGGAGAAAGCCCGATTTCGGCTACCCCTACGACCCCACCGACGGGCGGGAAAATCTGGACGCTCCCCGCGATGTTTACCGGGTGGTGCGCGGTGGTTCCTTCAGTAGCTTTCGTAGGTACGCCCGCGCCGCCGTCCGCTACTGGGGCTACCCGCACTACTGGGGCTCGGGTTCAACGGTTTTCGGGTGGTGGTCGTCCCTGTGT
>JALXBY010000064.1 GCA_026991215.1 Anaerolineales bacterium | reverse complement strand
CCCCATGAGGGCACGGGTAGGGTCGTCATGCTCCAGGAAGGGGATGAGCGCGGCGCTGACGCCCACGATTTGATGGGGCACCACGTCGATGTAGGCGACCCGTTCCGGCCGCGCGAAGCGGAAGGACCCCCGGTAGCGGCAGATGAGGTTGTCGGTCGCGAATTCGTTGTGTTCGTTGATGGGCGCGTTGGACTGGGCGATGTAGTACCGGTCGTCCTGGTCCGCGGTCAGGTAGTCGATGTCGTTGGAAATCCAGGGCACGATGGCCACAGGCTGGTCGCCCAGGGCCTGGGCAATGCGCCGGGCCGTGGCTTCGTCCAGGCGGGTACCGGCCGCGGCAATCAGTTCCCCGGTCTCAGGGTCGGTGACGTCCTCCCGGAGTTTCCGGCCCACCAGCCGGGGGTCGTTGGCCGGCAGTTGGTTGTACACCCGGCGGTAGGGGGTCTCGATGAAGCCAAAGGGGTTCACCCGCGCGTAGGTGGTCAGCCGGCCGATGAGGCCGATGTTGGGCCCTTCGGGCGTCTCGATGGGGCAGATGCGGCCATAGTGGGAGTGGTGCACGTCCCGGACCTCGAAGCCGGCCCGTTCCCGACGCAGACCGCCGGGGCCCAGGGCGGAGAGGGTGCGCTTGTGGCGCAGTTCCGAGAGGGGGTTGGTCTGGTCCATGAACTGGGAAAGCTGGCTGGAGGCGAAGAACTCCCGCAGCGCGGCGGTGAGGGGCCGGATGTTGATCAGAGAGGCCGGGGTGATTTTGTCCCGTTCCCGGATGGACATGCGTTCCTTGATGATGCGCTCCATCCGGCGCAGGCCCACGTGGAGCCGCGCATAGACCAGTTCGCCCACGGTGCGCACCCGGCGGTTGCCCAGGTGGTCCATGTCGTCGGGGATGTCCAGCCCGTTGTTGATGGCGATGACCTTCCGCACCATGGCCACGATGTCCCATTTGCTGACGGTGCGGTAGGTCAGGGGCACCCGGTCATGCAGGTCGAACTTCTGGTTCATCTTGTAGCGGCCCACCCGGGCCAGGTCGTAGTACCGGGGGTCGAAGAGTTGGGCCCGGAGGAAGTTGCGGGCGTTCTCCAGGGTGGCGGGCTCGCCGGGCCGCAGTTTCTTGAAGAGTTCGATGAGCGCGGCCTCCGCGATAGAGAGGCCGTCCAGTTCGTATTCGGGTTCCTGCTCGATGGTGTTGCGGATGAAGGGGCGTTCGGGGTCGATGTCCACGTCCTGGAACAGGGCCAGGAGTTCTTCGTCGGTGCCGGTCTTGAGGGGGGAATCGGGCAGGCCATCGTCCACCGCGGCCAGGGCGCGGAGGAAGAGGGTCACGGGCACAGAGCGCCGGCGGTTGAAGCGCAGGATGATGTGGTCGCTGCGCTTGGTCTCCAGCTCCAGCCAGACGCCCCGTTCGGGGATGAGCTTGGCCGTGGCCAGCTGCCGGCCCACGGTGCGGTCATAGGGCGCGTCGAAGTACGCGCCGGGGGAACGGATGAGCTGGGAGACCACGACCCGCTTGGTGCCGTTGATGATGAAGTAGCCCTGGTCGGTCATCTCGGGGAAGTCCCCCAGAAAGATGTTCTGCTTGATGGGATGGGGGACCTCATCGCCGATGAGGAGGACGCTGGCCCACAGGGGCCGGGCGTAGGTCAGGTCCCGTTCCAGACATTCCTCGATGCTGTGTTTGGGTTCCTTGAACCAGTACTTCAGGCCCCACTCTTTGGCCTCCGGCGTGTTGCCGGGGAAGTACAAACGCATGCCTTCGTTGTAGGAGACCACGGGGGAGATTTCATCCAGCAGCAGGCCAATGCCTTCTTCCTTGAGCCAGCGGTAGGAGTCCAGTTGGATTTGAATCAGCGAGGGCAACGGCAGAATGGGCTCAATCCGACCGTATTTTTTGAGCGGATAAGCCATGAGTTATGCCTCCTTTGGCCGAAATGGGCTGCGTCAGGTCTGGGGCACCAACATCGAGGACACAAAAACACCCAACCCGAGGCCCTGCCGGCTCGGTTGGGTCGATGCACTGTCTATCCTCCATGGACGGCCCTATTGTACCAGAAGGCAGCGGGTTGGGAAGAGCGGGTTTTGGGGAAGCGAGTTTTGCCGGACGGGAAGATGGCCTATTTTGTGGAATCGAGAAGGCGGCATCTTCTGAAGCACGGTAACAACGTACGGATGTGGCCTTTTGGGTTATGATAGTCTGCGAAATTCGTACAAAGGGGTAAGGAGACGTACCTTTGCTTTTTGCAGACATTTCAAAGTCCGCCGCCCCATGTCTCGCCCCGGACATCCTCCCAC
>JALXBY010000063.1 GCA_026991215.1 Anaerolineales bacterium | reverse complement strand
CGTAAACGATACATGGGCGTGCCCGTCGTCGGGCCAAAGGAACGCCGACAGGTTTTGCACACCCAACGGGGCCGACCGCCTTTGCTGCCGTTGCGAACGACATCCTTCGAGCCGCAGCGTGGACAGGGTGGATGGTCCTTCGCTCGTTTCCCTGGCATGTGCCGCCTCCTCTTCCGCACTTTCATTATGCCACAAGGACTACCCTGTGGGGTCACTACCCGGAGGACTGACCCCGCTTTAAAACACTGCAGGGCACCCGGCTTTTGGGCGCCCTGCTACGGTCTCCATGGGGGCATCCAGGCTATGGTCGAATCTTCCCTTCGACAGCATCCCGGAGCCATTGGGCGTAGGCCTCGTCCCATTTGAGAACATCGGCTTCAAACAGAGCATTGTAGAAGTACACCTGGTCCCGGGTTTCCTGGAGCAGGTCCCGGGGTACGGGCAGGAAGATGGCCTGTTTTTGGGGGTCGATGCGGGTGAACAGGCACATCAACACGGTCAGGTCCTTGGGGGAAAGGCTGGTCAGCACCCGTCGGCGGTATTTGTCCACCAGGAAGGGCAGCCGGGCCATGACGTAGGGGCTGGAAGTAATCTGCCGGATGATGGCGTTCACGATGGCGTGCTGCCGCTCAATGCGGCCCAGTTCGCCTACGTCGCTGCGGATGCGGGCCAAAAGCAGGGCATCATGCCCATCCAGGCGCTGACAGCCCGCGGGGAAGTCCGCGCCCTGGGTTTCATCCCGCACCGGTGCGGGGAGGCAAACCGTGATGCCGCCGATGTCATTGATGAAGTTGTCGAACGCGAGGCCATGGATGGCCGCGTAGTGGTCAATGCGGATGCCGAAGTTCTTCTGCAACACCTCGGCCATCAAAATTGCCCCACCGGCCTGGCTCCCCCGCCATCGAGTCAGAGTGCCAATCGCGTTCACGGCCGAGGCCTTCACCGGTGAACCCAGCTTGGTTTTCTGGACGAATTCCTCGGGCAGTTCGACCACCAGGTCACGCGGAATGGGGATGACGATGACTTCGGGCTTGGTGAAGTCGATGCGAACCACGCGGATCGTATCCGAGTTGTCTCCAATCCCGGTGCGGGTGCCGATGATCAACAGGTTCATCGTGGCCGGGCCGCCGCATACCCCGCGGGCAGGCGTGGGGGTAAAGGTACTTGTAGGAGGAAGGGGCGTAGGCGAGGCCTGGACGGTCCCAGCCGCGGCCACGGGCGTGCCGACAGGCGCTGTTGCCGTGGGCTTCGGTGCCGGGGTTGGGCTGGGCGGTGGGGTGTTGGTCGCCGCGGAAGTCGGCGTTTGCAACGGCGTGTTCAACGGCGCGTTGAAGGCCCGCCAGGCAAGGAAACACACCGTCCCCCAAACGATGGCTGCAATCCCACCCAAAATCAACAAAAACCGACGCGTTTGTGCAGGCATGGGTTGCCTCCTGCCTGGGAAAATCGGCAATCGACCTGGGATTATACCTTTTCAGGGTACGGCCTGGAATCGGATTAACCATCCGCCCGGATAGGTGGTTGTCGCGGTGGGCCGGCAAATGAGCGGCTGCAAGCCGCGCACGATTTCGCTTCCTGTCACCACCCGGAGCCGGTACACTCGGCCCGGTTCCATCTGGAAATCCGCATAGCCCAGGCCGAACTCAGGTTTGAGACCGGTGACCAACTGCTCCCGGCCCTGGTCCCAGGTGATTTCCAGCACCACGCCGGGCAGGGGTTCGCCCTGGGCATCGTAGACCTCAATTTGGAGCAGGGCCGGACGCTTGGGGTCACAGAAACTCTCCTGGGCCACCACCCGGAACAGGGTGGGGACCGTGGGGGTAGGCTGGGGTGTTCCCTGGCGCGGCGTGGGCGTAGGCGATGGCGCTTGCAGCAGTACGGGTTGCGGGGTTGGCGTGGCCACGGTGGGGGAAGGCCGTTGAAGGGGTGTGGGCGAAGCCGTGGCCGCCATTGGGATGGGTGTTCCCTCCAGGGTCGCGGCCAGCATCAGCAGGGCCTCGGCTTCCCAGGGCCATTGACGGGCTTCGGCCAGGGCCTTTTGCGCCTGCAGACGGAGCAGGGGGGCCGGCGCGGCATCTTCCAGCAAACCCAAACGGGCCCGGGCCCGAACCAGGTCCGGCCTGGCCCAATAGGCCACCGCGATGAGGGTTCGGTAGGCATCCTTGAAATCCGCCCGCAGGCTCGCGGGGGCCACGTCTTTGTATTGCACCGGCACGACCCACCAGGCCAGCACCAGCCCCAGAGCAAACCCCAAAACCAGACCGGTCAACAGATAGCCATGGCCCTGGGGCTGTTCGGGCGCTTCACCCTTCATGGCGACGACCTCCGCAGGGCTTGCAACAGGTCCCGCATCAGGGCCACGTCCGCGGGTGCATAGCCCAGGTCCACCACCGCGTGCCGGATGGCCTGCTCGACGACCTGTTCCGGCGGCGCGCCCAACAGGGCCAGGTAATGCCTGGCCCATGCCACATCCTGGTTTCGGGAAAACCCTTCGGCCACCATGAGCACGTAGTCGGTCTTGAAATCCATGCGCAACCGGTCCGGCGTGGTATCCGCATACTGGACGGGGTTGACGTACCAGCCATAGTACAGCCCCGCGAGCAACCCCAAGGCCATGCTGAGGAAAAAGAAAAACCAGCGACGCCGCCGCGAACCCGTCTGTGCCCTGGCCGTGCGCGGGGTCCGCCGGCGTCCGCGGGGCCGTCGTGTACGCGGCGGCCCGGGCCTTGGTTCTTCCACCAAAACCGAAACAGGGGGCACACGCCTGCGGGCCATCGATTCGCTCCGTTTTACGGCAAGCCCGAGGGTTTTCCCATCGCCGCTTGAAGCAGAAAAGGAGTCCCTACCAAACGTCAATCAGGCGGGACTCCTTTGCAGAGTATACCCCAAGATAGGCTCTGGGGCAGGGTGGTTGAGGAAATTTTATTTTCGTGCACACTGTGACTCCGTGTGAACGCCTGTCAAACCATGGTCAAGGGTGGCTGAACGCAACGCGGTACAATACCGCCTGCCCTGTTTGGCGCGCGATGCCTTCTCCGAAAGCAGACCCCTACCTGGAGGCCGACCCATGACCCAGACCGGGCGCGAAGCCCTGGCGCAGCGCTTCCCTCTGGTGGTGCCCGTGCAGGTCCGGTTCCGGGACCTGGACGCGCTGGGCCATGTCAACAACGCGGTTTACCTCTCTTACCTCGAACTGGCCCGGGTGGTGTACTTTCGGGAACGGCTGGGCATCACCGGACCCCAGGAACTGGGCTTCATCCTGGCCCGTGCGGAAATCGACTACCGTAGCCCGGTCCACCTGCATGAAGCCCTCTATGTGGGCATCGGGGTCGCCGAGATACGACGGCGTTCCTTTGTGTTCGCGTACGAAATTCGGGAGGCTGAAACCGCACGGCTTGTGGCCGAAGCCCGCACCGTCCAGGTCATGTACGATTACCGCAACAACCGGCCGGTCCCCATCCCCGATGACCTTCGGCAACGTCTTGAGGCCGACCGCATCCCCCAGCAAGGAGAGGGCGAGCCGTGAGCAACTCCACCTCCACCCTGCCCGCGCTGCAGCCCCGGCCTGTGGCTGTGATCGTGGGCGCGTCTTCGGGCATTGGCGCGTCCCTGGCCGAACGCCTGGCCCAAGAGGGCTACCGCGTCGCCCTGCTGGCCCGCCGGGAGGACCGCCTCCAACAACTGGCCCGGCTGCTCAACGAGGCCCACGGTTCGGAAACCGCATACGTGTACCCCCACGATGTCACCCACTTCGACCAGGTGCCCGAACTGTTCCAGCGTATCCTCAAGGAAATGCACCGCATCGACGCGGTCATCTATGCGGCGGGCATCATGCTCCCCATGCACGTGGAAGAGTATGACTTCGAAAAGGACCGCAAGATGATTGAAGTCAACCTGCTGGGCGCCATGGCCTGGTTGGGCACCGCGGCCCGCTACTTCCAGGGCCTGGGCACCGGCCAAATCGTGGGTATCTCCTCCGTGGCCGGGGACCGAGGCCGGGTGGGCAACCCCGCGTACTACGTTTCCAAGGCTGGGTTGACCACGTATCTGGAATCCCTGCGGAACCGGCTGAGCCGGCGGGGGGTGCACGTGCTCACGGTCAAGCCGGGGTTCGTGGAGACCCCCATGTTGGAGACCGCGCGACAACAGGGACGAAAGGTTTTCTGGGTCATCTCCCCGGCCCAGGCCGCGGAGGACATCGTCCGGGCCATGAAGAAGCGCAAGCAGGTCATCTATACCCCGGCCCGCTGGCGGTGGGTGATGTTCGTCATCCGGAACATCCCTTCCTTTATTTTCCGCCGTTTGGGGTTGTGAGGGCCGGGTCTCCCCCTGGTTGGAATCGCTGGGACATCCCACGAAAAATTCAGGGGGAGGCGCGTGTCGCACCTCCCCCCTTGCGTTTTAGTAGACCGGCTCCAGCCAGTGGCGGTACTTGGGGTGCTTGCCCCGGACCACCTGCTGGAAAAGTTCCCGCAACTGGCGGGTGATCGGGCCCATTTCGCCGGTGCCAATGGGCCGGTGGTCGACGCGGGTCACCGCGGTGATTTGGGCCGCGGTGCCGGTCAGGAAGAGTTCGTCGCAGATGAACACCTCGGTACGGTCGATGTGCCGCTCCACTACGGTCAGGCCCAGTTCTTCCCGGGCCAGGTCGATGACCGTACGGCGGGTGATGCCTTCCAGGATGTTATCCGTCACCGGGGGAGTGATGAGCACGCCATCCCGCACGATGAACACGTTCTCCGCGCTGCCTTCGGAAACGTGCCCATCCTGGGTCAGCACCAGGGCCTCGTCGAAGCCGGCCAGTTCCGCATCGCTCTTGATGAACGCGGTGTTCACGTAGGCCCCCGCGATCTTGCCCCGGGCCGGGATGGCGTTGTCGTCAATCCGCCGCCAGCTGGAGAAGGTGACGTGCGCGTTGGTGTCGTTGGCCACGTACGTGCCAAAGGGCAGGCTCATGATGGCCAGTTCCGGGTGCAGGCCGTGCAAGCGCACACCAATGACCTCGTCGGCCAGGAAGAGTAGGGGGCGGATGTACACATCGGTGCGGTACCCCTCGGCCCGAAGCAATTCCTTGGTGAAGCCAATGAGGTCGTCGATGGTGTAATCGACGTCCATGCGCATGAGTTTGGCGGAAAGCAGGAAGCGGCGGTAGTGGTCCCGGGGACGGAAGATGTACATCTGGCCTTCGTCTTCATTCCAGTAGCCCCGCAGGCCACCGAAGACCGCGGTGCCGTAGTGCAGTGCATGGGTCAGCAGACCAATCTTCGCGTCCGCATAAGGCATCACTTTCCCCTTGAAAAACACGAACCTGGGCAGGTTGGCCATGACAGACCTCCTGTGGGGGGATGACCTGTGCCTTCCCAAAAGGGGCTACCGGCATTATACCCCCACGTCTGTGACGACCCGAAAAGGCCCTGCACAGGCGTTGTAAATGTCGTACAGGTGTGGAGATGGTCGCCCCCTCAATCCGTCCCTTGGGGCGTCTCCAAGGGTTCCCCCAACAGGCTGAGGGCCAGGCGGCGCACGTCTTCTACCAGGTCGATTTCCGGGGGTAGTTGAAAGTTCGTATCCACCCGGCGGGTCAGATGCTCCAGGGCCTGCCGGGCCTCCGGGGGGAGGTCGGGCAGGGTCAGGGCGAATTGCATGCGGTAGAGGGCGTTCTGGCCCCAGGGGTCCGGCAGGCCCCGGCGGCGGAAGTACTCCTGCAACACCGCGCCGGCCGCCCGGCGGCAGCGCACCCGGGCCCGGCCTTCACGGCCGGCGCTTCGGTCCTGGAGCGCGGCTTGCAGTTCCTCAAGGACAAAGACTTTCCACGAAGCCATGGCCCGGCTCCCCAAAGGCGCTTGCTGCTTCGCGTACCCGCCTGGGTCTGGAGGGCCGTTTACTGACGCATCGCGGCGGCCATGGGGACATTCACAGGGTGTTCGAGGGCCTCTGTACGGGACCGAATCCCCAGGCGGGCCTGCTGCAGCACGTAGTCCACAATCATGCCCGGGATATCGACCCCGGTCAAGGGAACCGTGGTATGGAACTCCATGGTGTGATTGACCTCGTTGACCAGGTAGCCCCGCTCTGGGTGCTCCAGAACGTCGATGGCCAGCACCCCGCCGCCCACAGCCTGGGCCGCGCGCAGCACCAGGTCTTCCAACTCTGGGGTGACCGGACATACCTCGCCCCGGGCCCCGCGCGCGGTATTCGTTACCCAGTGCTCGGCGCGGCGGTAAATCGCGGTCACCACCCGGTCGCCGATGACGAAAGCCCGGATGTCCCGGCCGGGTTTGGGTACGTATTCCTGAATGTAGAACACGTTGTGGTGGAAGGACCCCAAATGGGCCCGGTGCTCCAGCACGGCCTCGGCCGCGTCTCGGTCGTTGAGTTTGACCACCATTCGGCCCCAGGAGCCGAAGATGGGTTTGAGCACCACGGGGTAACCCAGTTCCTCGATGGCCTGCAGCGCAGCCTCGGGCGTGAAGGCCACCGCGGTGCGGGGTTGCGGGATGCCGGCCCGGGCCAGGGCCGCGCTGGTGGCGAGTTTATCCCCACAAACCACGGCTACATGGGACGGATTGACCACGGGGATGCCCCAGCTTTCCAGCACCCGGGCCATGCTCAGACCCCGCATATAGCTCAGGTTGCGGGCCAGCACCACGTCGAACTGTTGCCAGAAGGCCGGGTTTTGGAGAAGCATCCAGTGGCTGCCATCATGGATGCGGGTGTAGGGGACCCCCTTGCGTTCCAGGGCCTGGAAAATCCATTTTTCCTCGACCCGAAGGCGGGTGTAGAGTACGGCGACGTGGGGATGTTGGGCCATGGGTGCACCTCCTGTGGGGGAATAAAAAACCCGACGCCCCGCGAGGTCGGCGGGGCGTCGGGGTATCGGCTGCTTGGGCCTTTTTGGGCTAACGCCCAACGGCCCTGGAGCCGACCTCGCGGGTCCAGGGCACGATGGGCTTCTTCTTGCCGTCCATCCACATGAACGTGCCGGGATGGGTCATGGCTGCGTCCACCAAAAGCATGGGCAAATGGGAGCCACAAGCGGCCTTTTGTATACCACAAATCCGCCAGAAGGCAAGGCGGTTTGGAAGCGGGTGCGTGCAAAAGTTGCCGAATCAGGCAGCCAGGGGGAGGGGGTTCCGTAAACGACGGAGGAACGCCGTCCGGGCTTTGAGGGTGAGTTCAGCCCCATCTTCGGTCCAGTGCGCCCCCGAAACCGTCATGCGTCCGGCAACCACCTGCTTGATGCCGCTTTCGATGACCCCGCTCCCAATCAAATAGCCCTGTTCCCGAAAGGTTTTGTAGCGCATCCGATGGCGATGGGTACGGAAATACCCTGCAGCCCGGGCCGCCGCTTCCCGAACTTCAGGCGGCAGACCAGAATGGCCGGCGCATTGCTCACAGGCCCGGATGACCGCCACCACATGCCCTTCCCAGAGGGCTGTCCGTTGTTCCGCCCGCCAGGCTTCCGCCGCCTCGACGTCCACCGTGGCCCAGGCCTGGGCCACGGCATCCACATAGGCCACCGCATGGGCCCAGTCCAGAATTTGGGTCGCCTGGGGAAAATACGTCTGCACCAGGTCCCAAATCCAGGCCGCCCCATCGCATACGAAGACCACTTCCTTGGCCTGGTCCGCACCCTGAGCGTACCCGCTGGCCCACAGCAGTTCCCCAAAACCGGCTTTCGCCTGGAAGGTGCCATAAAGATGCACACCGTACGCCTTGGGGTCCTTGCCGGGCCTTACCCTGTACCAGGCCACCAACTTGGCCTCATGCCAGGTCACCGGGCGTTGCTCCCCATCCTGGGTCCACAAGGGCACGAAGGCCCCAT
>JALXBY010000062.1 GCA_026991215.1 Anaerolineales bacterium | reverse complement strand
ATATCGGGGCCACGTTCAGGGCACCGGAGGGCATCCATGAACCCGCTTCCCCTGGTGGACACCCACGCCCATCTGGACTTCCCCCAGTTCGACCCGGACCGGAACGCGGTGCTGCAGCGGGCCGCGGAAGCGGGCGTGCAGGCCATCGTGATGCCCGCGGTGGACGAAGACGCGGCCCAGCGCCTGCTGCACCTGGCCGAAACCCACGGCCAGGCCCGGCCCCGGCTCTTCGTCGCGGTGGGCGTGCACCCCAACAGCGTGGCCCAGGCCTGGCGGGGGCAGGAAACCCTGGCGCGGCTGGCCCGCTGGTTGCAGCATCCCAACGTCGTGGCCGTGGGGGAAATCGGCCTGGACTACTACCGCATGTGGACGCCCAAAGCCCAGCAGCGCGCGGCCCTGGAAGCCCAACTGGAACTGGCCGCACGCACCGGGAAGCCGGTCATCCTGCATCAGCGGGAATCCGCGGACGACCTCTTGGCCATGCTGCGGGATTGGGTAGCCGGCCTGCCCCCGGAACACCCCCGGGGTGTGTTGCACTCCTTTTCCGCACCCTGGGAGGTGGCCGAGGCCGCGCTGGACCTGGGCTTTTACATTGGCTTCACCGGCCCCGTGACCTTCAAGAAAGCCCACGCGCTGCGGGTCGTGGCCGCTCGCGTTCCCCTGGAGCGTCTCTTGGTCGAGACCGATGCGCCCTTCCTGGCCCCCCATCCTTACCGGGGTCGGCGCAACGAGCCGGCTTACGTCCGATTCGTGGTGGAGAAAATCGCAGAAGTACGGGGCCTGCCCCCGGTCGAAGTGGCCCGCCGGACGACCCGCAACGCGCAACGGCTCTTTGGCCTGCCCACAGACGGCGCCGAAGGCCTATGACCCACATCACCCTGCGTATCTACGGCTCCCTGCAGGACTTCCTCAAGCCCGCGCGGTCCGGAGCCTTCACCGAGGTGGCCCTGCAGGTGCGGGGACCCCAGAACCTGAAACACGTCCTGGAAGCCCTGGGCATACCCCATCCCGAAGTGGCCCGCATCCTGCACGGCGGGAAGCCCGTGCCCTGGACCGCGCTTCCCCAAGCAGGGGCCACCTATGCGGTGCACCCTTACAGGCCGGGGGAAGCCTGGCCCGGTCCTGGGCCCCCGCGTTTTGTGCTGGACGGGCACCTGGGCCGCCTGGCCGCGTACCTGCGCCTCTTGGGTTTCGACACCCGCTACGACCCCCAATGGGACGACGGCACCCTGGCCCGCTATGCCGGTGAGGAGGCGCGCTTCCTGCTCACCCGGGACCAGGGCCTGCTCAAGCGGGGCCGGGTGCGCTTTGGGTACTGGGTCCGGCACCTGCGTCCCCAGGAGCAACTTCAGGAGGTGGTCCACTACCTGCAACTGGGCCGCTGGGCCAAACCCTTCACCCGGTGCGCGCGGTGCAATACCCCCTTACAGGACGTGCCCAAAGCCCAGGTCCGGGACATGGTGCCCGCGTACGTGTTCCGCCATCACACCCGCTTCCGCCGTTGCCCTGGTTGTGGACGGGTGTACTGGGAAGGCACCCACGTAACCCGGCTGCGGGCCCTGTTCCGTCGGGTGCTCCAAGGGGAACGAGCCGATTCCCCACGCGCTTGAAGACCGCCCGCGCTGTTTTTGGAAGGCTAAAACTCCGCGGACCCGCCCATGACCTTGGGCCCTGTGGGTTGGGGGCTTCCCCCGGCCGGCTCGATGGTGATGCCAAAGGCGGGGAACCGTTCCAGGGGTTCGGGGGATTCGACCACCACGGTTTTCCACTGCGAAGAGGGCGCCATGGAGAACACCGCGCCGCTGACCCGGTGCCCATCGGGGCGGATGAGCCAAAGTTGATAGGCCCGCCCCGGCTCGGTGGGCGGCAGGCCCTTGACCACGAGCACGGCATACTGGTGCTGGGGTTCGAAAAGCAGCACCCCCTGGGCCTCCGGGACCCGTTCCGTCCCCCGCAGGACCACCATCCGGAAGGGCATCTGCTGCTGGACCTGGGCCAACCGGCGGACGCGGACCCACAGGGTGAGGTTGCTCACCAGCAGGAACACGACCAGGACGGCCAGCGCCACCACCGTCCGCTGCGGTGCGGCCACGGTCCATCGGGGCAGCCGGGCCCACCACGGCTTCCTGGCTGGTTCGACGCGCGCCATCAACCGGGCCTTGACCTGGGCGCGCGGCTGCACCTGGGGCAGCGTCAGGGCCAGGGACGCGGTGGCGTCCATATAGGCCTGGAATTCCGCCGTACACGCGGGGCAGCCGGCGAGATGGGCGTCCACCTCCCGACGGACCTGGTCCTCCAACCAGCCCATGACGTATTCCGGAAGCAAGGGGCGAACCTGTTCGCAGCGCATCGTCCGTACCCACTCCTATGGGTTTATACGTCCCGCAAGGCCCCGTAGATGCCCTTTTTCGTAAGGTCGTGGCCACAGGAAGGGCCTTTACCCCTCCGTAAGCAAGCGCCGCAACGATTGCACCGCGGCCCGCAAGCGGGATTTCACCGTGCCCAGGGGCAGGCCCAGTTGCTGGGCGATTTCCCGGTGGCTCAGGCCCTCGAAGTAGGCCAGAAGCAGCACCGTGCGCTGCTCTTCGCTCAGCCGGGTCAGGGCCTGCCGCACCCGTTGCTGCTCCCAGTCCTGGACGGCCATCTCCTCGGGGCCGGGGTCGGCAAGCACGACTTGGGGGTCGTCGGCTTCGGGCAGGTGGTCCGCGCTCAGGGGCCGGCGTTGGCGTCGGCGGAGCACATCCAGCGCGCGGTTTCGGGTGATGTACAGCAGCCAGGCCCGCACCGAACCCCGTTCCGGCCGGTACTGGTGGGCCTTTTCCCAGACCCGCCAGAACACCTCCTGGGTGACGTCCTCGGCCAGGTCCACATCCCGCACGATGCGCAAGGCCAGGCTGAAGACCAGCCGCGCATACCGGTCGTAGAGCAGGCTCAAGGCCTGGGGGTCCCGTTGTTGAAGGCGTTGCAGCAGGCGAGCATCATCGTCAAAGGCACACATCCGTCGCCCCTGCCAAGGCGCTTGGGAGTTCGGCGACATCGGAGGAAAGGGGCGAAAGCGCTTTGCCGACGCTTCCTTTTCGGTCCTGTGCAACCGCGGGTTTGGTCGGATTATACTGCGGTCGGCCGCCAGCAGGGCGCCGTTAGTGGGTAGGACGATGGACAACCTGAATTTCTGGGGACAGGAGGCTATAAGGTTATGTTATGTGATGCGTTTGGCCTAAAGGCGAACCTCGCCCAGGGCCGCCCACTGCACTGGGCTTGGCACCAGACCAAATCCTCCTCGGTTAGCCGGCATTCCATAGTTTCAACTGGCCAAAATTTGGAGAACACCCCTCCAGACCGCTTGATAACCCGCGGCCGCCTTCAAGAAACCCCATGCCCCAACCTAAACATCGAGAAACGCCCCCTTTTGGAGGGCGCTCCGTATGCGTAGCCGGTGATCCGCTATGCTGACGATGCTGCACACGGGTCCGCCAAAACGGGCTGCTGCAGGGTGTGAATTTGCGCCACTTCACGTAGAAACGGACCTAACGCCTGGGCTTGCAGGGCTGGGTCTGCAACCGCCGCGACGGTATGGTGTAATGGCCCACGGACCCAAGCCATCTTTGAAAGCCCTGCTCGAATCTCTGGGATAGGATTCGCTGGGGTCCCGCGTAGATACTAGGTTAGGTAATGTCATCTGCATAGACGAAATGGGCACGATACTGCCCAAAGTGTTTGGAGTGTGGCTGACAGTGTGAAGAAGGGTATAGTCATTTGTTATTTGAGGCGATGAGGATTATGCAGGCGTTTTGGATAGAATATATTCTATCCCTTTTCCAAAACTTCTAGCAGCTCCCCCAATGTGTATTTCTTTCGAGCCCGCACCCTCAAGTAACGAAAACGAACTCGCTTTCCACCTATCGACCTGGGCAATGCGCTCCTGTTGAAGCGCTTCGCACTGCCAACCAGCACGGCGTAAACCTCATGTCCCCGTTTAGGAAAGGGCATTTGGTGGTGTTGCCATCTTGCGTGATGGAGGCGACCAGTTTCAGATGATTTGCAGAAAAACGATATGCTATCTCGCAGCTGTTTTGCAGCGTCACGCGCGTTACCTGACTTCAACTCAAAAAAGATGACTACAGTCTTATCCCCATACTGGCCGACCAGTACGGCGTCGCATCGTTTTTGGTTTTGGAGGTGATTGAAAAACCCTGGTTTACCGGCAACCTCATCAAGACGATATATCTCAAAGTTTGAAGACGGTTTTAACGCCAGCGTAATCCCTCTTTCTTTCAGAGTGGGTGGATCTATGATGAACTCCCGCAAATCAGAGAGATCCTGGGTCATGGGACATCTCCGGCAGAGATTCCAAACGGTCCCGAACCTGGTACAGGTACCTGTCAGCAACCCATTCGGCCTGTCGCATCCGGTCTTCGTCAATCCACCCGTCTTCGTCTATGATCCGTTCTATGCCGCCATCCTTGACCTCATAAACGATCACATCTTCCGGACGGAGACGAACTTCAGGTTCGGGCAGGACGTCATCCTGGGTCGTTTCTTTGAGCGAACTGGCTTCTATGAGAGCATTGAGTAGAAACAGCAGAAGGGGGGAATGCGTCGTGAAGGTTACGGCAAAACCGTGGTTGACAAGATATGCAATGATCTTGAGCATCTCCAGTTGCGCCAGGGGATGAAGGTGGGTTTCTGGCTCTTCAATGTAAAGGGTAAACGTATAGGGGTCCCCGGAGAGAATGCCGTCACGTCGCCACGAGAAAAGCAAAGCCGCGATGATAATAATCGGCCAAGCCTCCATCTGCCCTGACGAAGCCATCTCAAGATCGAGGACTGCCCCTTCTATGGTGCGCCACTTCCATACTTTGGGACCAGTCCTGGGAATATACGCTTCCCCTTGCAGCATTGCTTTCGCGCGTTCCTGTATCCAGGACCCTTCAGGGGTATCGGGGGTTCCTCCGCGCCACCCCTGCACATCGCTTCGAGCCCGTTCCAAAATAAAGGAAAACAAACGCATCGTCAGAGGCAAAGCGTGAAGTTGAAGTACACTGGGTTCAACATTAAGAAACCGAGAATAAAATGAGCGTTCCGCAGGAATAAATATGGCCGGTTCTGGTCGCAACAATTTTTCCCGCCATCCTACCTGGATGGTTTGGGCCTGGATGTACGTTTCTAAAGTGCGGGAAATCTTTGGACGGCTTCGTGTAGCATATATGCGAATATGGGCCTCAGCGTACCTGGGATAAAGAATGTACTTGTGTCGCCGATACGAAAACTGTACGTTGTTGCGCACAAAATTGTAAAAGCCTCGAGTCTTATCCCGCACCTCTCCACGGCGAAGCCGATCCAAAAGGGCCTGAACCGCGACCGCTGGCTCTACTTCTTCTTCTGCTGTGAATCGAGCGAGTAAAAACGGAAAGGCTTGAAAGAAGAAGAGCAATTGCATCAACAACGACTTTCCGCTGGCTTGGGGTCCTACAAAGATAGTCAACGGGCGCGTCTCTATACGTAGGGCCTTCTCCCGTGGAATACGGAACGGGCCAAAATGTGCAATTTCTTTAGAAGACGTAGAGATTTCTAAGGCTTCGATGATGTTTCCCATATTTCCCGCCAACGTTTCCCTCCTTTCATCCGGTATGCCAAACCCCTCTACCAAGCATCACTGCCGCAGCATCGGTTTCTCACAACGCCATACGCAAGCGGCGGATGACCAGAATCAAAGCGAAGAGGAGGATGGTCAGCGCGCCCCACAGCCACAGGCCGCCGCCCACGTCGCCCAGGCCGCTTTGGGGCAGCGCGGTGGGCAGCGCGGCTCTGGCCAGGGCCGTCGCGGTCAGGGGCGCGGCCGCAGTCTGGGTCAGGGCGGCCTGGGTTTGCAACAGGGCCAGGTTGGGCGTGGGCGTTGGCGTCGCGCCGACGGCACCCGGCTGCGCCACCACCGGCGTTGGCGTGGGCGTGGGGACCGCGGGCGTGGGGCTGGGCGTGGGCGAAGGCAACGGTGTGGGCGAAGGAAGCGGGGTCGGGGTGGCCGTGGGTCGGGCTGCAGCCGCCGCGGTCGCGGTCAGGCTGGCGGCCAGGGCCTCTTGCGCGGAGGCCGTTTGCGTCTGCGCAATGATTTGCTGCTCCCTGGCCTGTTGCAACCGCGGCCGCAGGAACAGCAGGTACGACGTCAGCCCGCAGACCGCCAGAAGGAGGATGACCGCCAACCCGCCGGCCAGAATCATGAAGGTCCGGTTGGCGAAGACCCCTTCACCCTCTTCGTCAACCATCTCCTGGGTTTCGGTTTCCTCTCCCTCAAGCCCCTCGAAGGCCGCTTCCGGCGTGTCGAAGGCCATGGTCTCGCCGCCTTCTTCTTCAGGCGGGAACAGGCCCTCCTCGTCCTGCTCTTCCGGCGGAATCCATTCATTCTGCATGAGAGGCCTCCTCGTTCAGGGTTGCCCTTGTCGCATGTAGCACCAGGGTCCCTTCCGTAAAAAGCACGACCGTTTGAATACAGCGGTTATTCTACAAGTTCCACGTTGGGGACCGGTACCTCAACGACTTCCTCATTGATGCGCAATTTTACCATATAACCTTGCAGGCCAGAAGGGAAACGCCTGGGTTCACTGGGAATTTCCACAACCCGACCGGTCTGCCCCCGGACCCGGCCCCGCAGCACCCGCACCCGGGCCTCGGGTTCCAGGGCCGCGCCGGCCCGACTGGTTCGCAGGGCTTCGTAACTCTCTTGGGGGGAAAAGACCCAGGGCCGGTGCCCTGTCTTCCGGTCGGGGGCCTCCGCGCACAGCACCAGGTCGCGACGGTCCAGGCCCTGCAATACGGGCAGGGCCGCATCGGTGAAGGGCATCTCCGCGAACCCTTCCAGCACCAGGACAGGGTAGGCCACCCGCCGCGCGGCGGTCAGCACCTCCGGGTTCAGATAGCCCACCAGCAGGCCCTTGATGCCCACCTCTTCCCCCCGTCGAAGCACTTCGGCCCCGGCCACGCTCTGGGCAATCAACACACTGCCCCGGTGCTCTAAGGTGATACCGTCTTCCTCCAAAACGCCTGTGGGGAAAGCGGGCGTCAGGTAACCGATGCCGCCGTCGATGCGGCCGTTGCCCCAGACCCCGGTCATGTACAGGCCAGAAGCGACGATGCGGGCGCCGTAGTTGGGGATGACCTCTTCCACCTCGCCCACGATGCCAGCCAGCAGAGGCTCCTCATCCGCGATGTGTTGCAACACGATGGTGCCCCGGCCCACGTAGAGCACCCGGCCGCGTGTGGGTGCTTTGACCCGGCGGGCGAACAGCCCCGGCTTTTCGGCCAGGATGTCGCCCTCGGCCACGATTTGACCGGGCCGCACCAGCACCCGTTTCATGGCCTGGCCCGGCGCGACCCCCAGTTCCTCGGCCACGTTCAGCAGCCGCAACTCATGTTTGCGGGGCCGGACCGCGATACGGTCGAGAAAACTCACCCGGTCCCCAGGTTTGACCAGCACCCGGCCGGGCGCGGAAAGCCGGCGGGTCACGCTCACGCGGGTGAGGGCCTGGATGTTTCGTACCGGTCGGTAGAAGGGCATGGCCTTTTCCTCAACAAGGTAGTGGAATACCTGCCTATGCGACCTGCAACCGGCGGAGCCATTCCCGGCGCTGGCGCTGCTGGGCCTTCGGGTCTTCGGGCAAGCGTAGGGGGCGGCCCCGGGCGTCCACCACCACGCCCAGCCACCCGCCCAGGACCTCCGCGCGCAACGGGCCGGTGCGGGCGCCCAGGCGCACGTTGCGGCCCGGTCGGGCCTCCATCTGCGCCCGGTACCCCGGCGGCAGGCCCAGGGCCTGGAGTTCCCCGGCCAGCACCGTCTGGCTCAGGCCCGGTCGCTCGTCCCACTGCAACCGCACTTCGGCCACGGGGCGCCCCCCGCGCATCCGGCCCCAGACCGCGAGCACGGTGGCCAGGGGGAGCACATGGGGGGACCGGGCGATGTGGGTGGCGGCAAGCGCGTTCTCCTGGGCCAGCACGCCCAGAGGGGCCAGGAGTTGCGCCCGGTCCGCCAGAAGCACCGCGGGGCCTTCGGGCTGGAGGATGTCCAGCGCAGTCAGCAGGGCCTGGGCCGGAGGTGTGCCGTTCTGCCACACCCCGCCGCCCACCAGAATCCAGTTGTACCGGCCTGGAAGCCCCCGGCCTCGCACGTACCGCCGTTCCCCGGCTGGTAGATGCTGCAGGAGCAGGTGACGCCCAATCTGGTACGTCAGGCCGCACTCCAGCCAGAGTTCGGCTTCGGTCTCCGGGAGCAGTTCGGGGTAGACCGTCTTCATGTACACATCGGCCAGGGGCGCATCGTGCTGGAGGGCCCAGGCCTGCAACTGGGTTTCGTCCAAATGGGGGGCAAAGGCCTGCAAGCCGTGGCCCAGGCCATAGGGTTCGATGTGCATGTGGGGCGCGGTCACCGGGCCGTGCAGCAGCCAGCTGCGCCCCGCGCCAATGTAAAGGCCCAGCATGTGGGAAACGCCGTGCATCCCGGCCAGCCATTGGGCTGCAAAGCGCCAGGCCCGTTCTGCACTATCCCACCGCTGGACGTAGGCCAACATCCCCTCCAGGCCGGGCACGTGGCGGCGCAGGTGCTTTTTCTGCTGTTCCAGCAACACCCGACGCAGGTCCGCCAGGTGTTCCCGGTCCAGGGTAGGCCGCACGTTCTCCGCGATTTGCAAAGGGTACAGGGACCCCAACCGCTGGGTGATGAGCGCGTGTAGGCTTCGGTTTCCTGCGTAAATCAAGGTAGGCCGGTCGGCCTTGGGGAACAGGGGCGCGGCCAGTTCCAGCACCTGGATGTATTCCCGCAGCGCGCCCTGGGCACCCTCGTCGGTCCCCCCGGCCAGCACGATGACTTCGGGCCGCGTGTTGAGCAGGCGTTCCAGCCGTTGCACCATGTTCAACTCGTCGTTGACGTGAAACGCTGCGACTACCTGCACGTACATGTTGTGCATGGCCCGCAACGCGCTGTTCAGGGAGAAACTCTCCAACACGCCCATGGCCGCCACCCGCATGGGCGGGCCCAGGGAGGTGACCAGGAGGATTTTGTCCACCCCCCGGCCGCCGGCGTCGCGGGGCACAATCCATTCCCCTTCGTGTTCCAGCACCAGGCCGCTGATGTGCTCCAGTTGTTCCACGGCCTGCAGCACGCCTTCCCGCACGTCCTGGAGTGGTGCCTCCCAGGTCGAGGGCGCGCGGCCCACACCCACCAGCGCGTACCGGCCTTCGGCCACGTCGAAGAGAAAAGCCCGCGTCCAGACGTGGCCAATGTCCAGTACCAGGTAGCGTTCGGTCTGTACCACCGAGGCCCGTTCGGTCATCGTTGACTGGTCCTTGGAGAGGGTTCAAACACGGGGGAAGACGTTGAGCGTCCCAGGCCCCATCCCGCACGTTGGGCGTGCATTTTGGGGAAACCACGAGGACGCGTTCCGGGACGCCCGTTCACTCCCGTTCGAAGGAGCGGCCCAGAGCCGCCGGCGGTTGCACCTGCAAGGCCTTGAGCACCCGGAGCACCCAGCGGCGGGCATCCGGCGGCAGGCCGGCCAGGGTGCGCTGCATCCATTCCGTGTTGCCGATGTTCACGAAGAGCAGGAGCAGAATCATGATGGGGAAGGGCGCGACCTGCAGCACCTGGGAGGGGATGTCCGTCAGGTAGGGCTGCAGGACCAGGCTCAGCCACTGCAACAGCCCGAAGAGGTACGCGCCCACCGCGCCCCGCAGGGGCCGCCAGCCGCCGAAGATGGTCAGGGCCAGGGCGATCCAGCCCACACCGTCCAGGCCGGAAATCGTGCCCTTCCACCCGGCCTTGACGCTCAGGGAATACGTAGGCCCGGCCAGGCCCGCAATGGCCCCGCCCACCAGGGTGTAGATGTACTGCAACCGCCGCACGTAGGCCCCCCGTACGTAAGCGGCTTCCGGCCGTTCGCCAATGCTGCGCAGCACCAGCCCGGCCCGGGTGCGGTAGAGCCAGAACCACATGCCCACGATGAGCAGGTAACTCAGGTAGACCATCACGTCCTGCCGGAAGAACACCGGCCCCAGGATGGGGATGTTCTGCAGGCCGGGCAGGGGCCAGGGGGAAAGCCGCGGCCCCTGTTTCCCCATGTAGGGGCTGCCCAGGAAGTAGGAAAGGTCCCGGGTCAGCAGCGTCAACACGAAACCCACCGCGACCTGGGAGAGGCCCAGGTGCAGGCTGGGGACGGCCACCAGCAGGGCCACCAGCAGCCCCACCAGGGCCCCGGTCAGGAACCCCAGTAGCAGGCTGTTGGTGTGGACGGCCACGGCAAAGGAGGCCATGGCCGAAAGCAGAATCATGCCGTTCAGACTGAGGTTGATGACGCCGGCCCGTTCGGTCAGGGTCTCCCCCAGGGTGGCCAGCACCACGGGGGTGGAGAGGGCAACCACACCGGCCAGGCCTGCCAGGAGGGTCTCCATGGGTATCTCCTCGGGGCGGCTATGCAAGGGCTTGGCGCATGTTCATGCGCCTTCCGAAGCCCCGGCCGCGGCCTGCCTGCGTTGCCGCAAGCGTCGCCACCCGGCCACGACCAGGAAGGTATAGACCAGGGTCCCTTGCAGCACCCCGGCCAGGTTGGAATCCACTTTGAGCACGATGGGCAGTTGGATGCTGCCCAGGTTGAGCATGGCAAAGAACCAGGCAACGGGGCCAACCCAGAAGGGGTTGAAGTTCACCAACATGTTGACCAAAAGGCCCAACCAGCCATAACCGCTGGAGATGGCCGGGATGAGCCGGTGGTAGACCTGGGTCACCTGGACCGCGCCGGCCAGCCCGGCATACAGGCCGGAGAGGGCAAAAGCCAGCAGCGTCACCCGGGCCGGGTGAATGCCGGCCATGAGGAACGCGGCCTTGGGATTGCGGCCCACGGCCCGGAGTTGCAGCCCCAGCCGGCTGCGGTAGAGCAGCACCATGGCCACACCCCAAAGCACCAAGGCCAGCGCCAACGCCCACAGGCTCAACCGGGTGCGGCCCAGGGTGGGCAACCACAGTTCCCGGGGGAAGGGCACGGTCCCGCTCATGGAGCCGACGCCCGGCCGCTTCCAGGGGCCAAAGACCAGGTACAGGACCAGGGTCGTGGCCACGAAGTCCAGGCCCAAACCGGAGAAAATTTCGTGGACCCCGCCGTACACCTTGAGTACACCAGAGAGCAAGGCCCACAGCATCCCGCCCAAGGCTGCGGCGATGAAGGCCAGGGTCAGCGCCAGGGCCGGGGAGGGGTCCGGTTGGTTCTGGAACATCCGCAGCACCCAGGTGGCGAACACCGCGCCCAGGACGATTTGGCCCTCCACGCCAATGTTCCACAGCCCCGCGTGGAAGGTGTACAATAGCCCGGCTGCCGTCAAAAGCAGGGGTACCCAGATGACGAAGATGTCGGCAATCTTTCGACCTGAACCAAAAGCGCCCTTGAGGATGAGGCCAAAGGCCTGAAGCGGCGACGCGCCGGCCAGGGCCACCACTCCCGCGGTGACCAGCAACGCCAAGCCCACCGCGGCCGCCTGCCAGAGCAGGTTTTCCCACGCACGTTGTCGCGCGCCCATACCGGACTCCTACCGGGCTTGCGGGCCATTATACCCCACTTCCTCAGACGGAACAGGAATACGATTTCCTCAATTTCCCAGCAGGAGGCCATCCATGTCCTCGCGTCACAGCCGTTGGTTGTTACCGGTGTTGCTCCTGGGAGTGTTGATGGCCGCGTTGGACATTGCCATCGTCGGCCCGGCCCTGCCAGCCATTCGGGAAGCGTTCCAGGCCAGTGACCGGCTGGTGGCCTGGGTGTTCGCCGCATACCTGCTTTTCAACCTCATCAGTACGCCCCTGATGGGCAAACTTTCGGACCGTTACGGACGCCGGGCGATTTACGTGCTGGACGTCCTGATATTCGCGCTGGGGTCCGTGATTGCTGCCCTGGCGCCTACCCTGGCCTGGCTGCTGGTGGGTCGCGCCATTCAGGGGCTGGGGTCTGGGGGCATCTTCCCCGTGGCGGCCGCGACCATTGGCGATGTGGTCTCTGAAACCCGGCGGGGCCGTTCCCTGGGCATGATTGGCGCGGCCTTCGGCATCGCCTTCCTCATAGGTCCCATTCTGGGCGGCGTGCTTTTGCTCTTCTCCTGGCGGTGGATTTTCTGGGGTCCGTTGCCCCTGGCTTTGCTGCTGGTCCCCGCGGCCTGGCGGGTGCTCCCCGCCACACGCGCGCCGGAAGTCCGCCCCTGGGATTGGGTCGGTATGGTCCTCATGGCCCTGAGCCTGACCTCCCTGGCCGTGGGGTTGAACATGCTGCGCCCGCGGGATGGTGTTCTGGGCCTGAACGGGGCCGTCGTGGCCCTGCTGGGCTTTGGCGTGCTGTTGACCTGGCTGCTGCTTCGCTGGGAAGCCAGGGTCCCGGACCCGGTGTTCCCGCTGGTCAGCGTGCGGCACCGGCTGGCCCGGCTTAGCCTGGGGCTTTCCTTTGGCGCGGGGGTGCTGGAAGGCGGAGTGGCCTTCGTGCCGACCCTGTTGGTGTTGGGCATGGGCGTCTCCGAATCCAAGGCCAGTTTCATGCTGGCGCCGGTAGCCGTGACCCTGGCCATCGGCGCGCCCCTGTTCGGATGGATGCTGGATGTGGTTGGCGTGCGACCGGTACTGGCCATCGGCACAGGTCTATCGACCCTGGGCCTGGCCCTGTTGGGCTGGTTCCCCCTGGAGGTGACGTGGTTCTACCTTTCCGCGGTCATGGTGGGTCTGGGCCTTTCCGCGCTGTTGGGCGCGCCGGTGCGGTACCTGATGCTCCGGGTCAGCGACCCCCAGGAGCGGGCCAGTGGCCAGGCGCTGATTTCCGTGGTCACGAAAATCGGCCAGATGCTCGCCATCGCGTTCATCGGCGCCCTGGCCGCGAGTTTCACCCCGGCCTTGTTGGGGTATGAGACCGCGTTCCGAATTCTGGCCGTGCTCGCCCTGGCACTGCTGGGCGTGGTGTTGGTGTTTCCGGGGGTGTGAAACCGTCGATCGTCGTTGGTCGTTCGTCGATCGTCGGTGGTCGTTCGTCGGTGGTCGTCGTTGGTCGTTGGTCGATCGTCGTTCGTCGGTGGTTGGTGGTTGGGAGGCGTTGGGTGTGAAGCGTGGGGAGGCGCCGGAGACCTTCGGCTGGGCCGCGGGCGCGGGGGTGGTCTTCGTGGGTCGCATCCTGGCCCGCGGCCTCTGGCTTTTTGCCCAGATGTGGCTGGCCCGACGTCTGGGGCCAGGGGCCTTTGGCCTGTTCGCCCTGGGCTGGACCGTGCTGCAAATCGGCGGGCTGGTGTTGCCCTTGGGGTTGCACCAGAGCCTGGTGCATTACGGCAGCCGCTTCTGGCCTCAGGACCCCCAGGGGCTGGCCGTGGTGCTGCGCAGAACGCTCGCCCTGGCCCTGGCCGTGGCCCTTGGGGGAAGCATGTTGCTCTGGGCCGCCGCGCCCGCCCTGGCCCGAGACTGGTTCCAGAAACCCGCCATGGCCCCGGTCCTGCGCTGGACGGCTTTAGCCGTGGGCCTGGCCGCGCTGGGCCGGGTGCTGGCGGCAGGCAGCCGCATCCCCAGGCGTATGGCCATCTCCACTTTGGTGGAAGACCTGGCCCCGTCCGCCCTGCTCCTGTTGGGTTTTGCCCTGTTGCAGTATGGGCCGTTCCCGCCCCTGGAGGCCGCGCTCCGGGCCATGTTCCTGGCCATGGCCGGCAGCGTCACCCTGGGCATGATGGCCTGGTGGCGGCTCTTCCCCGCGCTGCGCACCAGGGAAGAAGGCGTGGTGGAAGCCCCGCCCCTGGGCCAGATGTTGGGGTATGCCTCGGCCGCTTCCCTGGCCGGGGTGTTCACCCTGTTGACCCTGCGGCTGGACCGGCTGCTCGTTGGCCGATTTCTGCCCGGCGAAGCCGTGGGCCTGTACCAGGCGGCCACCCAGCCCGCGGTGTTCTCGGCCATGGTGTTGGGCGCGTTCAACACCGCGCTCGCGCCCTGGATTGCCCACCTCTTCCACACCGGCCAGCGGGAACGGCTCAACCTGCTCTTCCGCTCCGCGACCCGCTGGGGCCTTTACCTGACCCTGCCCGTCTTCGTCGTGCTGTGGATGGAACCCGAAGCCCTGCTTGCCGTGCTCTTTGGGGAAACTTATCGGGCCGCGGCCGGCCCCCTGCGGGTGCTGGCCACAGCCCAGATGGTCAACACCGCCACCGGTGCGGTGGGCGTGCTCCTGGTCATGACCGGGCACCCCCGCTGGTGGCTGGGCCTGACCCTCCTCAGCCTGGGCCTGCACCTCGCGCTGGGCCTGTGGTGGATTCCCCGCTGGGGCTTGATGGGCGCGGCCTTTGCCCTGGCCCTTTCCCTGACCGTGTTGTTCATCGGGGGCCTGCTGGTGGTACGCTTCCGCTTAGGCCTCTGGCCCTATGACCGGGGGTATGTCAAACTCCTCTTCCTCACGCTCAAAGCCGCGACCGTGGGGTGGCTGTACCACATCCTGTTCCCCAACACCTTGGCTACGTGGTACGGCCTGCTGTTCCTGGCCCTGGCCATAGGCATGACGTTCTACCCCGCCTGGCTCGCCCTGCTGGATGCCGAGGAAAAGCGCCTGCTTTTGCACCTGCTGCGTCGCCGGCGGGTTTCTCCTCCATCCAGCACGGCGTAACACAAGGCCGGTTCACCCGACCAGGGGGCGGCCACAGCGGTTGCACACCCGTTCCCCTGGCTGAACCGGGTCGCCGCAGGTGCCGCAGATGACCATCGCTTCCCGAAGGCTGCTCCCGCATTGGCCGCAGAAGGCCATGTTGGAGGGCCAGACGGTGCGGCACTTGGGGCAGACCAGGCCAGTGGGCGTCGGCAGGCCCTGTTGTGCGCTTTGCACCTGCCCTTCGGCCGAAAGCCGGCCCTCGGCCAGGGCGCGGTAGTCGCCGGAGAGGATGCTCTTGTACTGGTCCGACTCGGCCCAGTCCAGAATCTCCTTGACCCGGACCACGCTGAAGGGATGGGTGCGCTCCAGAAGCATGTTCAACTTGATGATTTTGTTGAAGAGGGAGTCGTCGTCCCATTCTTCGAATTCCTCGGCCTGCTGGTAGACGGCTTCGATGTTGGGCGGTTCGTTGTCGGCGTAGGGCAGCACGCCGGCCAGTTTGGAGAGCGCACCGGCGATGGCTTCGGGCTTTTGGGTCGCGAGCAGCCCGGCCCGGTCGCTGGAGAACTCGGATTTCCGGTTCCATTCCAAAAGGGCCAGTTTGAAGCCCACCACCATGAACTGGGCAATGCCGGGGATGAGCGCGTCCAGGATGCCCGCGCCGTACTTGAACATGAGCACGACCATGCTGCGGTAGAGCATGTGCTCGCACTTGATGTGCCCCAGTTCATGGCCCAGGATGGCCAGGACCTCGTCCTCGGTGAGCAGTTCCATCAGGCCGGTGGTGACCACCACGAAGTAGTTCTCCATACCTATGGCATAGGCGTTGATGGTGGGCGAGGTCTCGATGTACAGGGAAGGGAGCCGGGGCAGGTCCAGCACTTCGGCCATGCGGACGAACTGGCGGTAGAGGGAAGGGTACTGGGTCTCGCTCACCCGCAGGTTGTTGGCGATGTGGTTCATGTGCAGCATCCGCTCGGTGACCAGTTCGGACCACTTCCGCACGAGTTTGGGCACCAGGGGGATGGCTTCCAGCGCGCGTCGGGCCTCCCGGTCCAGGGGGTGCTGAAAGGCCCGGTAGGAGAGGCCGGGGAAGGTGCGCAGGTTTTCCGGCAGGGGCATGGGATACCTCCCAGGAAGGACAGTTGGTATTAGCAGTCAGCGGTCAGCAGTCAGCAGTCTGCAGTCTGCAGTCGGCAGTTGGTGGTCGGCGGTCGGCAGGTGAAAGTGGGTCGAAGGGTTGGGGAATGTGGTGCCCTGACCGCAGCGTAACGGCAAAGCACCACACTCCCCATGGGTGGTCGGGGCTATTCGTCCTGCCAGGGGGAATAGGGTTGGCCGGGACGCAGGCCGCCGGTTGGGGCGCGCGGTGGGGTCATGGAAGCGGGGTTGTCGTTTTCCTTCTTGCGGAAGTAGAACCACACCCCCGCGGGCAGGGCCCAGGGGACCAGGCTCAGGCAGAGGAAGACCAGGCCCATGGCGGGGCTTACAGTGCCAGCTGAGGTGGCACCACCGCCCATGTCGGTGGCATAGGTACCCGTTCCAGCCAGGGCTGAAAGGCCGAACAAACAGCACGCCAACGATGGGCACGCAGCCACCGCGCCGGAGAGACCTAACCAAAGGGTCTGATTGTTGGTGCTGGCCATGAGAAACCTCCAAAACAAAAGGTTGCCCGTAGGGTACGGGCAACCGTCAGGAAAACGTCGGGGTGAGGGGCCTAAAATAACCACGCGGCGGGCCGGGGGAAAACCTCAATTTCCGGCCCGCCGCGTGCCCGGTTCAGGCCCAATCCCGCCAGGTCAGGATGAGTTCCCGGGCGGCCTTGACTTCGTCCACCCGGCCAAAGGGCGTGTTGTGGGGCGCGGTCTTGAGAAGTTCGGGGTTCTCCCGGGCTTCCCGGGCAATCTGCTTCATGGCCGCGATGAACGCGTCCAGGGTGGCCTTGCTTTCCGTCTCCGTAGGTTCAATCATCAGGGCTTCCTTGACGATGAGGGGGAAGTAGTTGGTGGGTGGGTGGAAGCCGAAGTCCATAAGGCGCTTGGAGATGTCCAGGGCCTTGATGCCCGGCGCATCGGGCCAGCGGCCCTCGGCCACGAATTCGTGCTTGCACAGACGGTTGTAGGGGATGTGGTACGTATCCTGCAGCATGACCCGCAGGTAGTTGGCATTGAGCACGGCCATCTCGGCCACCTTCCGCAAGCCCTCCTGCCCCAGCATGAGGATGTAGGTCAGCGCGCGCACCATGACCCCAAAGTGGCCGTGGAAGGCCTTGACCCGACCGATGCTCTTCTTGGGCCATACGAAGCCGTAGGTGGGCGGGTCGCCTTCCTCCACGATGTCCACGATGGGGCCGGGGAGGAAATCCTTGAGATGTTCGGCCACCGCGACCGGGCCTGCGCCCGGCCCGCCACCGCCGTGGGGCGTGGAGAAGGTCTTGTGCAGGTTCAGATGCACGATGTCAAAGCCCATATCCCCAAAGCGGGCGATGCCCAGGAACGCGTTGAGGTTCGCACCGTCACCGTAGACCAGGCCGCCGGCCTCGTGGACCGCGTTCACGACTTCTTCAATGTGCTCCTCAAAGAGGCCCAGGGTGTTGGGGTTGGTAATCATCAGGCCAGCAAGGGTCTCGTCGCACTCCTTCTTCAGGGCCTCCAGGTCGATGTTCCCCCGCTCGTCCGAGGGGATTTCCACCACCCGCATCCCGCTCATAGCCGAGGTCGCGGGGTTGGTGCCGTGCGCGGAATCGGGTACCAGGACCTTGTTGCGCTGGTGCTCGCCCCGGTCCCGGTGGTACGCGCGCATGATGAGGATGCCGGTGAACTCGCCGTGCGCGCCGGCCGCGGGCTGCAGGCTCACCCCGGGCATCCCCACGATTTCGCCCAGGTACTTCTGCAGATGGTACATGACCGCCAGCGCGCCCTGGACGGTGTCCTCCGGCTGCAGAGGGTGGATGTAGGCGAACCCCGGGAGCCGGGCCATGTCTTCATTGACCTTGGGGTTGTACTTCATGGTGCAGGACCCCAGGGGGTAGAAGCCCGTATCCACCGCGTGGTTGTACTGGGAAAGACGGGTGAAGTGGCGCACCACGTCCACTTCGGAGACTTCGGGCAGGGGCAGGTCCTCCCGAAGCAGGTGTTCGGGGAGTTCGGCCTCGGGCACGTCGGGCTCGGGCAGGCGCACCGCTCGCCGCCCAGGAACCGAGAGTTCAATCAGCAGGGGTTCACGGATTTTCTTTTCGGCCATCGGGGACCTCCTGAGGGGTCACAGATTCAACACCAGACGTAAAGCCTGGTCAACCCGGGCCATCTCAGATGGGGTAAGATGGCCCAGTTTCCGTATAAAGCGACCTACATCCACAGCCCGTAGTTGAAAGGCGTCAACTCCTGAAACGCGCTGCAAGCCGTTCTCCTCCGTAGGTTCCACCCGAACGAACCAGGGGAGACGACCCAGGTGCGGCTTCCATGTGGTGATGGGCACGATGATACGCAAAGGCAGGCGAGCCAGGGCATCACGGTTGACGACCAAAACCGGACGCCGTTTTCCCATTTCACTTCCGCGCGTTGGGTTCAAGTCCAGCAGCCAGATTTCGCCGCGCAAAGGGTTATGCATACATTACCTCCGGCTTGGATTTCCTTGTTCACTTAAGCGAACTGAAAGTCATCTTCACCCTACGCGGCGATAGAGCCGTTTTCGTCCCATTCCCAGAAGGGTTCTGCATCCAGAAGCCGCCATTCCTGGGCCTCTGCTTGCAAATACCAAGACCGAGCTTCTTCCGCGGCCCGGGCCAACAAAGCATCCTCAAAAGCGCGCAGGGCCGCTTCAAAGGACTCCGGGCGTTTCCCCGATTGCAGAACGTTCAGCAAAATCTCCGGGGCCAAGCTCAGAGCCATTTGCAAGACTTCCGCCAACACCTCATTAACCGAGCGATTGAGAAACTCGGCCAAGTAATGTAAACGCTGGTACTCCTCAACAGAGAGGGTCAAGGAAACCGTAGTATCCGCCATACTTACCTCCTCATTCCACCCATTCTTCCAGCACCGAAGCGAAGTAATCGATGTCCTCCCGGGTGAGCATCTCGGTGACCGCGATGAGCATGTGGTTCTGCAGTTGGGGGAAGTCCTTGCCCAGGTCGTAACCACCCAGGATGTCGTGGTCCAGGAGGAATGCGTTGATGTCCTCCACGGGCGAGGGGGTCTTGAGCACGAACTCGTTGAAGAAGGGCACGTCGGGGAAGGCCAAGTCAAAACCTGGGATTTCGCGCAGCCGCTGGGCCGCGTAGTGGGCCTTGTGGTAATTGAGCAAGGCAATTTCCCGCAGGCCCTGTTTGCCCATCAAGGCCATGTACACCGTCGCGGCCAGGGCCATGAGCGCGTTGTTGGTGCAGATGTTGGACGTGGCCCGGGCCCGGCGGATGTGCTGCTCGCGCGCGGTCAGGGTCATCACGTAGACCCGCTGGCCGCGGCTGTCCACGCTTTCCCCGATGAGGCGGCCGGCCATCTTGTGCACCAGTTTCTTGCGGGTGGTGAAGATGCCCAGATATGGCCCGCCAAAACTCAGGGGGATGCCCAAAGGCTGCCCTTCGGCCACCGCGATGTCTGCGCCAAAGTCCCCAGGGGCCTTGAACAGGGCCACAGCCAGGGGGTTCACGGCCATGCCGAAGAGCGCGCCCCGTTCGTGGGCCGCGTCAGCCAGGGCCTGGACGTCGTACAGGCGGCCCAGGAAGTCCGGGTATTGCACCATGACCAGCGCGGTCTGGTCGTCGATGTATTCGGCCAGGGCGTCGGGCGTGGCGTCCAAGGGTAGGTCGGGCACTACAATCTCACGGTCGGAATGCTCGTAATACGTGCGTACCGTGGCCAGGTATTGGGGATGCATGTAGGGCCAGAGCACGGTCTTCTTGCGCTTCCCCCGGAACACGTGGTAGGCCATGTTCACGGCCTCGGCCACCGCGGTCGCGCCGTCGTACATGGACGCGTTGGCCACTTCCATGTTGAACAGGTCGCACACCATACTCTGGAACTCGAAAATGGTGTGCAACGTGCCCTGGGAGACCTCGGGCTGATAGGGCGTATACGCAGTGTAGAACTCCCCACGGCGCAGCACGTGATCGACCACAGCGGGGATATAGTGGTAATACGCGCCCGCGCCCAAAAAGCACAGGAGATGGTCCCGGACGTTGTCGTTGGCCTCGGCCAGGGCCTGCATCTCCTGCGTCACTTCCAGTTCGGTCATGGTGGGGGGCAGGTCGATTTTCTCGGGATGCCGGAATTTGTCCGGGATATCCGCAAACAGGTCCTCGATTTTCTCCACCCCGATGGCGCGGAGCATCTCCTGGATTTCTTCGGGCGTATGGGGCGTGAACATGACGGCACCTCCCGGAGGGACAGTGGACAGTGGGGGGTTATTCCGCGCGCTGTTCGCAGTGCTGGGTGTAGGCTTCGGCGTCCATGAGTTCGTTCAGTTCGTCGGGGTTGGTGGGTTCGATGCGCAGCATCCAGGCTTTGCCGTAGGGGTCTTCGTTGACCCATTCAGGGTTCTCGGTCAACTCGGTGTTGATTTCCACCACCTTGCCGCTGACGGGCGCGTACACGTCGGCCGCGGCCTTGACGGATTCCACCGTGGCCACCGCGTCGCCCTTGTTCACCTCTTCGCCCACTTCCACCAGAATTTCCACGTAGACCACATCGGAGAGTTGGTCCTGGGCGTAGTCAGTGATGCCCATGCGGCCGGTTTCAGGGTCGAACCATTCATCGGACGGGGCGTACTTCAGGTTGGCGGGGATGTTCCAGGCCATGCTGCACCTCCTTTGTGGGTTTGGATTGGGGGATGAAAAAGCACGCGTCCCCCCAGAGGGAACGCGTGCCCTCTGTCCTGACGCCTGAGAGATGCGCGCCCATACGGACGCTTGCCCCTTCGGCGGCGCGGGCAACCCGCGCACTCTCCAGAGGGCCGTCGGCACCGGAGTCCTTTTGCCTGAGAGTTTCACCCGCGGGGTTCGCGGGCTTGCCCCTTCGGCGCCCGGCTCGAAGCCGGGTCTCTCCCCCGGTGCCCACACCAAAAAGTATACCAATGGCTGCGCAATGTCAGGGGGCCAGACGAACTCACGAACCCGCGGGGGAAGACGCGGGCGGGGGCCATTTTTCCCGCAAGGCCCGGACGAGTTGCTCCTGGGCCAGGGCCAGGCTGAGGAAGGTCAACAGAAAGTGCACGGGGAACTGCCATGACGTGGCCCGGAACACGGGCATCGGCGGGTGCAGCACAAGGGGGGTGCGGACCAGGGCCACGGCCAGGGCCGCCGCGAACAGGGCGTTGACCGCGCCGCTCCAGGGCAGTGGCAGAAAGAGAAGGCCCACCTGAAGCAACACCCCGGCCACGCCAAAGGTCCAGGCCATGCGCCAGCGGGGTTCCATGAGGAATAGGCCGTTCCAGTTCACCTGCATGGCCCACAGGGAAAGGGGCAGCGCGGTCAGCCAGAAGGCCAGACCCACCCAGGCCCACAGCCGGGAGGCATACAACCGGGCTGGCTCCCGCTTCCACAACCCCAGCAGGCCCAGCACGCCGGCCACCAGGAACCCGAACAACCCGGCCCAGACCCAGGCGCCGTGGAGGTACACCGCGCGAATCCCCGTCCCCAGGGTGCGCTCCTGGGGCGCTTGCAGGCCCAAAAGCACCCCCGCAACCAAAAACGCGGCCGCGAAAAGCCAGGGACGCCACGTTCGGGGCAGGTAGGGGCACATCATGGCATCCGCCTCCCGCGCGGCGGGTCAACCCAGAAGGTTCCACACCAACACCAGCAGCGCCAGGGCCAGGCTGAACCAAAAGAGCACCGCGGCCCCACGACGCCACCGTGTCCAAAAGGCCACCCGCCGGCCATGCTCCCGGTGGGCCGACCATCCGGCCTGCAGCCGAGCGCGGTTTGCCGGGGGAACCCCCTGTTGCCGGAACCACCAGGCCTGGGCACAGAACAGGTATTCCCCAATCTCCGACGCCCGCACCGGTGCAGACGGCTTCCGGGTGGTCCTTCGTCGGGTCATACGTCAACCCCACTGGGGGAACCTTTGAGGATTTGGTCCCCCTGAACCCGCGGCGGCTACCGCCGGCGCTTCTTGCGTTTCTTGCGCTTCTTCTTGCGGGCCGAAGCGCTCGCAGCGGCCTGGGCCTCGGGTTGGGCTTCCTCCGAAGGCGCAGCCGGTGCTGCGGGCACGGCTTCGGCCACCGGGAGCCGGGGAGCCTGGCCCTGCGCTTCTTCCTGCCGGGCCGCTTCCTGGGCCTGTTGCGCAGCCTGTTGCATCTGCGCGGCCATCCGGCTGAAGGCCGCGAGTTTAATCATGCTTTCCTGGGTGTGGTAGTGGAACATGTTGTGGATGACCTGGGCGCGGATGTCCCGCAGCAGTTGCTCGTAGAGGTCGAAGGCCTTGGCCTTGTAGATGGCCAGGGGGTCCCGGTGCGCGTAGGATTCCAGCCGGACCGATGTGCGCAGGGCCTCCATTTGGGTCAGGTACTCGGCCCAGGCGCTGTTGAACACCTGGAGGAACAGGTACCGCCAGTCTTCGGTGAGCACCTGCCGGCCCAGTTCCTGGATGACCTTCTCCCGGACGTCTTCCGGGAGTTTCTCCAGGGGCTGTTGCTTGTACGTCTCGAAGACCTCCTCGCCCAGGGCCTGGCGCAGACCCTGCTGGGCCTTTTCTTCCAGGTCGGCCATGGTGAAGAAGCGCAAACGCTCGAACTCGTCGGCCCCGCGGCTGAGGTACAGGGCCTGGCGGGCCGCTTCCATATGCTCCAACAGCCGGGCCTCCCACTCGTCCGGGGAAAGGTGGCTCAGGTGTTCGGCCACCGCGTAGTAATAGGTCAGGCGTTGTACCAGGCGCAGCACCTTGCGGTGGTGGGCGTCGAACCCGGTGCGCCGCTCCTGGGCCAGGGTGAGGAGCAAATGGAGGATTTGGTTCCCGGTCCTGGTCTCCCAGGGCCGTTCGGGGTTGGGTTCCTCGGATTTGGCCAGGCCAACGATGCGGCTCAGGCCGGTCTGCATCTCCCGGGCCACGGCCTTGAACACCCGCTCCCGGTGCTGTTCCAGGTAGCGCCGCACCTGGTCCATCAGTTGGGCTTCCACATCCTCGGGCGGGAACGCGTCCAGGTCCGGGACCTTGGGGGTGAACTCGGGTCCCAGCACCCGCTGCAGGCCCCACTGCAGCCGGCGGGTGAAGGTCTCACGGATGACCTGGGTCAGCAGGACCTGCACCTGCCGACCTACGTCCAGAGGGTCTTCGGCCAGGGCGCGCAGCACTTCATTGGGCAGACGCAGGGCCATACGCAGCGCGCTTTGCAGTTCCACCTGAAGTTGGGCGGGACGCAGCGGCTCCTCGGTCAACGTCAGGCCCTCGAGGAAGGTCTCCAGGGCCTCCAGCCGACGGTCCACCTCTTCTTCCAGGCGGGAAAGCAGGTTCTGGATGACCCGCCGGGCCGCGTTCTCCCGGTGCCGGGCTTCGGCTTCCAGGGCCAGGCGCACCCATTCCCGCAGGCGGCGTTCCAGGGCCTCATGCCCTTCCCGGGCCACGGGGTACAGGTCCTCCAGCATGACCCGCAGGGTGAAGGAGGGGAACAGGAATTCCCCAATGGGGAAGGGCGGCTGCACCTCTTCGAAGTAGGCCAGCAGCGTCCAGGGCTCTTCCCCCTGCTCCTGGGCCCGGGCCAGGCGCTCTCGGATTTCCTCCCGAAGCAGCACGGCCACATCCTCGCTCAGGTCGGGCTTGTGGAGGATGCGGTTCCGCTGCCGGTAGATTTGCTCCCGCTGCTTGTTGAGCACGTCGTCGTATTCCAGCAGGTGCTTGCGGGTGTCAAAGTTCGCACCTTCCACCCGCTTTTGCGCCTGCTCGATGACCTTGTTCACCAGGGGGTGCTCCAGGGGGACCAGTTCGTCCACCTTGAAGCGTTCCATCAACGCGGCCACCTGTTCGCCGCCGAAGAGCCGGACCAGTTCGTCTTCCAGGGAGAGGAAGAAACGGGAAGAACCGGGGTCCCCCTGCCGGCCGGCCCGGCCCCGGAGCTGATTGTCGATGCGGCGGGCTTCATGGCGTTCGGAACCGATGACGTACAGGCCGCCCAGTTCCCGTACCCGGTGCATGTTCTCGATGTAATCCAGGAAGCGGTAGATGTCGTCGGTGTAGATGCCGTAGGTCTCGGGCGGGATGGCCTTGAGGGCCTCGTAGCGCTCGTCCATACGCATGTTGTAGGGGTCCTCGTACCCGGCCCGGCTGAGCACCCGGTTGACGGAGTGGATGACCTCTTCGGGCAGTTCGCCGCCCAGTTTGATGTCCACACCGCGGCCGGCCATGTTGGTGGCGATGGTGACGGCATAGAGTTCACCGGCCCGGGCGATGATCTGACCTTCCCGCGCGTGCTCCTTGGCGTTGAGCACCTGGCGGGGGATGCCCTTACGGAGCACTTCCTGCAACCGCACCTGGGCCTGGCCCCAGCGGGCCTTTTCCGAAGGCGTGGGCAGGAGCAGGTCCCGGAGACGTTCCAGGTTCTCGGGGTGGTCGGGTTGAAGGTTTTTGAGGCCCACTTCCCGGGCCAGTTTGCGGATGTCGGTATCCCGTACCTGGTCCAGGGGTTTGTAGAGGGGTTCCAGTTCGGGGTACATCCGGCCCTCTTCCCGGTCCTCCCGGGCCTTGAGGAAGGCATCCCGCACCAGCATGATTTGCGCGAGTTTGCGCAGGGGCGCGGGGTCCAGACGGGCGGCCAGCCGTTCCGAAAGTTCCACCGAGGTGGTGCCCACCAGGATGGGCCGACCCTGGATGTGGTAGCGCAGGATCTCCCAGGTGATGGCGCGGAACTTGGCCTCTTCGGTGCGGTAGACCACGTCGGGGTAGTCCTTGCGCTTCCAGTAGATGGGTTTCTTTTCCGGGTCGTCCCGGCGGGCGTAGTAGGTGTACCTGTACCCTTCCTCGTCCACGTCCTCCAGGGCCACCAGGGGGGCCTTGGGGCCCATGGCCATGTATTCCAGGTTCGTGGGCACCGCGGCCACGTCCAGGTTGTAGATGGTGCGGAATTCCTCGGCCTCGGTGAGCACGGTGCCGCTCATGCCCGCCAGTTTTTCGTACATGCGGAAGAAGTTCTGCAGGGTAATCGTGGCGTAGGTCATGTTCTCGGGCTGGATAGGAACCCCTTCCTTGGCTTCCACGGCCTGGTGCAACCCATGGGACCACCGCCGTCCCGGCATCAACCGCCCGGTGAACTCGTCCACGATGATGACCTGGCGGTTCATGACCACGTAGTGCTTATCCCGCTTGAAGAGGAACTGGGCCCGCAGGGCCTGTTCCAGGTATCCCCAAATGCGTTCCTGATCCGGCGTGAGGTCCTCAGGGCGCTCTGGGTCCCGCAGGGGCATCCCCAGCATTTCTTCCACCCGGGCCTCGCCCAGTTCGGTGAGCACCACGGTGTTGTCCTTCTCGTTGATTTCCACGTCTTCCCCGGGCTTGAGCCGTTTCACGACCTGGGCCATGGTCCGGTACAGTTCCACATCCTCACTGGCGGGGCCGGAGATAATCAGCGGCGTCCGGGCCTCGTCGATGAGCACGTTGTCCACTTCGTCGATGATGACAAAATAGAAGTTCCGCTGCACCTGGTCTTCGGCCCGAAGGGCCATGTTGTCCCGCAGGTAGTCGAAGCCCAGTTCCTGCGCGGTGGTGTAGAGGATGTCGGCTTTGTAGGCCTCCCGGCGGGGGACCATGCGCAATTGGTCTTCCTGTTCCTTGGAAGAGCGCTTCTTCAGGTCAACCAGGTAAGCCCGCGGGGTGCCCTCGGAGCCAGAGGCCATCTGCAGCACGCCCACGGTCAGGCCCAGGAGGTCGTAGATGGGGCCCATCCAGCGGGCATCGCGGCGGGCCAGGTAGTCGTTGACCGTGGCCAGATGCACCCCCCGGCCCACGGGTTCGCCATCCAGGGGTACGAACTCCCACCGGTCGGGGTCGTCGCCCCATTTGGCCAT
>JALXBY010000061.1 GCA_026991215.1 Anaerolineales bacterium | reverse complement strand
CCGGGAGCGGCTGCAGGCCCACTGGCATCAGGCCTGGAACGCCCGCCGCAGCCTGGCCCCCTACCGGGACCGGGACGGTCACCACACCACCAGGGGCCGGGTGCTCTGGCGGGGCCAGGGGTCCGGCGAATTCTCCCCAGCCCTGAACCTGGAACCCCCCGCGCGGCTCCTGGTCGAAATCCGTCAGGTCCGGGGCCGCTTCCCTGGGGACTTCCGTCTGGTGCTCCATGGCCGGGACGCCCAGGGCCGGCACCACACGGAGACCCTGACCCCCGCCCGTTTCCGGCGCATGGGCGCGGAGGCTGCGGCCACCTCTCAGACCCTCTGGAGCCGGCTGGATACCCTGCTGGTGCAGGGCTTCACCAAGCAGGCCCGGCTTCGGCTCCGCACCCTGGAAATGACCGCCATCGACCTGAGCCTGTTCCTGCCCTTGTGGGCAGGCCTGGCCTCGCCCGACCAGGCCCGCCGCATGGTGCACCGGCATCTGGACCCCTCACGGGGGCTGTGGACGCCCTCCGGCTGGGCCTGGAGCACAGGCCGCAACCATCCCCCGGTGGTCTCCCTGGTCTGGAACGTGCTCCTTCTGGAGGGCCTGCTCCGGTACGGCTTCTGGGACCTGGCCCGCCAGGGTTTGGAGGCCCTGCTGGACCGAATGGCCCGGCACTGGAGCCAGGAAGGGGTGCTCTACGCCCAGTACCACGGCCCGCGCGGGGATGGCCTGGGCGAACGGGAGACGCTCACCGCGCTTCCGCCCCTGGGCCTGCTGCTGGACATGGCCGGGCTGCGGCCCCTGCCCGGCCTGCGGCTCGCGGTGTGCCCGTGGTTCCTCTTCCCCCAGCCCATCGTGGTTCGCCTCTGGCAGATGGAAATCCGCCGGGATGCCGAAGGCCTGCGCATCCGCTTCCCCTGGGGGGAAACCTGGCCGCTCCCGCCCGACTTCCACGGTCTGCTGGACCTGCGGCGGCATGAGACCCTCCTCTATGTGCCCGGCCTCTGCCCATGGGGGGAAGAACGTGAACCGGACGGCCCGCCGCGTCGCGAGCCGCCCGGTTCGGAAGCAGGGTGAACGCGCGTTTTTGGGGCGAAGCCCCTTCCCCAAAGGATGACTACAGGCCGGCTTCGGCCCGAAGGGCCTCGGCCTTGTCCGTGCGCTCCCAGGGCAGGTCCAGGTCCTCCCGACCAAAGTGGCCGTAGGCGGCCACCTGCCGGTAGATGGGCCGCAAGAGGTCCAGGTCGCGAATGATGGCGCCGGGCCGCAGGTCGAAATGCTTCCGGACCAGGGCCTCGATCTTCTCGACGGGGATTTTGTTCGTGCCAAAGGTCTCGATGTGCAGGCTCACGGGTTCGGCCACGCCGATGGCGTAGGCCACCTGGACCTCACACCGTTCGGCCAGGCCCGCGGCCACGATGTTCTTGGCCACCCACCGGGCCGCGTACGCGCCGGAGCGGTCCACTTTCGTCGGGTCCTTGCCGCTGAACGCGCCCCCGCCATGGCGGGCCATGCCACCGTAGGTATCCACCATGATTTTGCGGCCCGTCAGCCCGGCATCCCCCTTTGGCCCGCCGATGACGAACCGTCCCGTGGGGTTGACCAGGTAGCGCACGTCCCCCTGCAACAGTTCGGGGGGAATCACCGGCTTGATGACCTCCTCGATGATGGCCTCCCGCAGGGTCTCCAGGGTCACCTCCGGGCTGTGCTGGGCGCTGACCAGCACGGTGCGCACCCGCTTGGGCCGGCCGTACTCGTATTCCACGGTGACCTGGGACTTGCCATCGGGCCAGAGGAAGGGCAGCACGCCCTGTTTGCGGACCTCGGCCAGACGGCGGGTCAGCCGGTGGGCCAGGTAGATGGGCATGGGCATGTAGGTAGGGGTTTCGGTGCAGGCGAAGCCGAACATCATGCCCTGGTCCCCCGCGCCCAGGCGGGCCACTTCCTCGTCGGTCAGGCGCTGCCGGGCCTCCAAGGAGCGGTCCACCCCCTGGGCAATGTCGGGCGACTGGCGGGAAATCGACACCAGCACGGCCATGGTGTCGGCGTCCAGGCCCTTTTCGCTGCTGTCGTAGCCCACGCTGCGGACCACGTCCCGCGCGATGTCGTCGAAGTTGATTTGGGCCTGGGTGGTGATTTCCCCGAAGATGAGCACGTAGCCGGTCTTGGTAGCAACCTCGGCCGCGACGCGCGAACGGGGGTCTTGCGCCAAACAGGCGTCCAGAATCGCGTCGCTGATTTGGTCGGCCAGTTTGTCCGGGTGGCCTTCGGTCACGGATTCCGAAGTGAACAACGTATGCGACGTGTTGAGCAAGTCCAGG
>JALXBY010000060.1 GCA_026991215.1 Anaerolineales bacterium | reverse complement strand
TGGTGGGTTTTTAAAAATCATACCGGAGGGCGCATTTGTTGTTTGTAATTTATGGCTGCAACTTATGGGTATGCGACAGCCCCAAAACACAATTTTCGAAAACGCCAATTTTTGCTATCCTTAGAAGGCCCTCGACGCTCATCGCGATGGCAGACCCCTGGTTTCGGGGGCTTCAATCCACAGTTCGATGGAGGTGTCTCATGCAAGCGGTGGAAATCACGCCCCAGGCCCTGGCGCGATTGCGCGACCTCCTCCAGAAGCAGGGCATGGAGGGCATGGCCCTGCGGCTCTATGTCGCGGGCGGCTGCTCCTGTTCGCCCCAAGTGGGCATGGCCTTCGACCAAAAGCAGCCCCAGGACCACTGCTTCGAGGTCGAAGACCTGGAGGTGGTCATCGACCCGATGTCCCTGGAATACCTGCAAGGGGCACGCTTGGATTACGTCAACACGCCTGAGGGCGAGGGGTTTGCCCTTTACCTGGCCACCACGCACCATCATCACGAGGATGGCGGCTGCGGTTGTCACTAACGGGCACCAGGCTGGAACCCAGGGGAAACGTCAACCCCGCGGGGATTGGCCCGCGGGGTTGTTTTTTGAGGTCAACGGTGGGGGAAGTCCGAGTGCTTCAACGGTAGAACAGGGCGAAGAAGCGGGCCGCCCACTGGGACCAGGACCAGACCGCGCCGGGGGCCATCAGGCTGGCCGCCAGGACCAGATAGGCCCAAAGCAGGCCCTTGCGGTCCCAGCGGGTCTCCTGGGGCGGTTCGGGGGCCTGCTCCTCTTCTTCCCGTTCCCCCCAGAGGATGCGCCACCAGCGGAGGGCCGTACCGCTCAGGGCCAGCAACCCGGCTGCATACAGGAGCAACCACAAGGGGCCAAGGCGGGCCAGGCCCTGGGCAACGTTCCACCGGGGCCACACCCCCACGGTCCACGGCCAGGCGGCCAGGCCCAGCCAGGTCAGCACCCACAGGCCGGCTGCCCATGGACGCGCCCAGCCCCGGCCCCAGAGGGCATCCCGGTGTAGGTGGCCTTCGGGCGCAATGAGCACGGCCAGGGCCAGGGCCATGGCCCAAAAGAGCACCATCCGGGCCGGAAGAAGCAGGGTGAAGGCCTCCAGGCCCTGCGCGCCGCCCAGGCCCAGGGCCATCAGGCCCAAGCCGTTTTCTGCCAGCCACGCGTAACCCAAACTGCGCCCTGCGTGGCGCTGGAAGGGCGCCCACAGGCTCCCCAGCAGGAACATGGCCATGCCGGCCAGGCGCAGGGCCAGGTACGTGGTCTCCGATGTCCGCAACCAGGTGAAGCGTTCCACCATGCTCAGACCGAACACCGCGATGGTGGAGGTCATCATGGTGAGGATGAAGGCCGCGCGGTAGGGATGCGTGGATTCGGCCAGGGCCGGCGCGGCGCTGTGGAACGGTAGAATCCCCAACCACGGCAGCAGCGCGCCGACCAAAAAGGGCAGCGCCCGACGTACCAGGGGGGAATCGGCCGGCGCGGTCTCCAGGCCCGTCAGGTACACGCCCGAAAGCAAGAGGAAAGGCAATGCCAGGGTCATCCAGGCCATGTAGCGGACCACGCCTTCGCCCGTCGGCTCCTCGCCGGGCGAAGCCAGGGGCACGGTGGCCAGGACCGCCATTTCCACCACCAGGGCCGCATAGAGGAAGGGTCGCACCGTGAGGGCCATCAAGAGCAACACGCCGATGCCCAGGGCCAGCCCTACGAAGGAAGGGTGCATCCGGGCCCAGGGCGCGGCCCACAGCCACAGGGCCAGGGCCAGGTAAAGCCCGGCCAGCCAGGGGCGGAAGGCATCTGTCAAGACGAGGACCCGGTTGAGCAGGGTCCAGGAGGGCCGGATGTGCAGGAAGAAGCGGCCCGGAAGCAGGATGAGCACTTTATCGATGGGCAGAAAAAGGGCCACCAGGGCCAGAACCAGCACCAGGACCGTAGCAATGTAGGCCCGGCCGCGGGTGGAACGGGGCCAGGCCAAAAGCAACAGGGCCACGATGCCGGGCAGGGCCATCCAAATCCAGCCGGCTGGCAGAATCATGGTGTTCGCCCCGAACCGGGATGCGCCAGCGTGTACCCGCCGGTGCCGCCCAGGAAGGTCTTGACCCCAACCAACAACACGGTGAGCAGCCACGAGTATTCCACATGGGCATAGAGCACCACGAAGCCCGTCACGATGTTCATCAGGGAGAGCACGACCCGATAGGGATGCTGGGTCATGGCCATGTGGAGGGTGCCGGCAATCATCAGGCCCAGGCCGGCCCAGGCCGGGGCCACTTCCATGGGTTCAGGCAGGTTGGGTAGCACCACGGTCTCCATGTTGGACCAAATCAGGAGCAAGAGGAAGCCAATAATCGTGAAGCGGAACAGCGGGCCGCCCCAGGCCTCCGGCTGTTCGGCTTCCACCCGCATGCGCTGCAGTTGCCCCCACCCGATGAAGAGCAGGGCCGCCCATCCGGCCACCCACAGGCTGATGGCCATGGGTGTGGGCCACAGGGCCAGCAAATACCGAGCCGCACCTGCCTCGGCCAGGGCCACGCCCAGGAGCATCAACCGCCAGTCCCAGGCCATGGCCGGGAACAGCCCGCCCACCAGGGGGAGCAGGACGAGAATCGTGCGCATCGTCAGCCACCAAACCGAGGGAAGTGGGTACCCACCCGCTTACACGTCGAACACCACCACGGTGGACCATCGGTCCTGGTCGCGGGTCACCCGCAGGTTGTGGAAGGTCGCGGCTTTGATGGCCTTCTCCACGCGGGCCAGGGGCGCGCCTTCCACCGTGGCGTGGAGGGTATCGCCTTCCAACCGCAGGTCGAAGGTGTCGAACCCCAGGTTCTCGACTTCGGCCAGGTAGAGCAGGTGGTTCAGGAAGTCCACCAGGAGGGTTTCGGGGTCCTCATACGGAAGGGTGAAGGTGCGGCGCACGCGGGGGCCTGAAGCCAGTTCCATGCCGGCCAGGGCGTACATCCCCCGCGCGGCCTGGGCCAGCAGTTCCTCCAGGCTGGGCGCCCAGACCTCCAGCGCCCAATCCGCGGTGTGTTCCAATTCCCGGAAGCCAGCAGGGGAAGGGGGCATGTTAGCGTCCCTCATGCCAGGATACGGGTTGATTGATTTTATCCGAAGTCAAGGGAATGGCTTGGACGCGCCACGGAGCCTTCTGGCGGAGCCGTTGCAGGCTCACCCGGATGCGGAACGCTTCGCCGCGTGTGGGTGCATGACGGCCCTTGCGCCATATGTGGTCTTCATCGGAGGGGTTGTATATATCTTGCAACAAGCCGTTTGGCAAGGCCACCACGATGATTTCCTCAAGGGTGAAACGGTCGTCCGAACGGCCTCCGGCGTAGACGTACTTCACGAAGATGGTCGTGGTCAGATACCATTCGGTAGGGTCGAACTGGATGATGGGGGGCAATGCACCATGGTGACGTTCGCCCTGAAAACGGACCTCCAGCGAAGTTTGGGAGAGTTGCAAGGTCAGTGAGCCCCGTTCCTGTTCGGTCTTCGTATCTACGAACAAAGCCTGGCGGAGGGCATAGTCAGGGTGGAAGATATAACGGGCTTTCTTGTAGTCCATGCGTCCTAAAAGGCGGCGGGGGAGTTGCGCCGTGCCAATACGGTCCAGCGCCTCGCGGGTGATGTCTTCCCCTAAATCCGCGATGCGGTCTCGGTAAAGATGCTGGGCTTCGTGAAAAATTTCAACGGCCTCGCGCCGGAAGTCGTACAGGGCCTGAACGACGAACCGCAGCGTGGCTTTCTCCACGGCCTCGATGATTTGCGGCGTGAGCTCGTCAGGACGAAGCAGCATGATAGGCCCCTCGTGCTTTCTCGGCCAGGGCATGGGCGATGTTCCGTTTTGCCAGCTCGACGTATTTGGGGACGATTTCAATCCCGATGAAGTGGCGGTCTTCCAAAAGGGCGGCAACGGCCGTGGTGCCGCTGCCGAGGAAGCAATCCAGAACAATATCGCCCGGTTCTGTGAGCAGCCGAATGAGCCGGCGGGGAAGATCCAGGGGGAATTTGGCTTCATGGTCGTCGTTGGCCCGCACGGAAGGGATGTACCACACAGCCCTGGAGCCCCATTCCTTCCATTCTTGCTTGCTCAACTTCCGTCGGTCCACGCGGGTGATGCCCGGTTTCCAGAAAATGTAGATGTATTCGAATTCGTCCACCGAACGATAGCTCATGCTGACCCAGCGGGAGTTCTTCCAGGCCGGGTCCTTGACCCAAATGCGGCGGTCATAAAGGTAAAATCCGGCTTCGCTGCCCCATTGTTCAATGAGGCCGCCGACCAGCTTGACGCGCGTTTGCGTCGCATACTTGCCACCGCGCACGTTGTTCCCATGAAGGCGGCGGTCAATGGTCTGCTCGCTAACGCCAAAGTACCGGGCCAAGTCGTATCGGTTGAAGTGGGGGTATTTTTCCTTGACCGCGAGAATTTGCTCCCGGGTCAGGTTGATTTTGCGGGCCGAGATGACTTCGGCCTGAACGCGGGGCATGGTCGGGTCCTTGAAGGTCAGGATGTCCGCGATATTGATGGCCAGAAACCCACCTGGCTTGATGATGGGGAAATGAAGACGAATCACCGTGGCCAGAAGGTCCTGCCATTCCTCAAAAGACAGGTCTTTCTCATAAGACTTCCCGACGAAATAGGGCGGGGACCATACGCTCAGGGCCACGCTGTTCGGGCGGATGCGTTTGAGCAGGTCGCGAGCATCCCCCAAATACACCCGGTCCACTTCCAGGTACGCTTCTGTGCCGGTTGTGGGCACTTCATAAATGCGCCGTAACTGTTCTCGCACATCCGGTGGGAGACGTTCCAAATTCAAGGGAAGCTGCACCGCGCCCGTCATGGCCTCGCCTCCGGAACCGAACAGGGTACACCTCGCGAACCATGCCTGAAACGCCCTTCATTCCACCGCCAGGATGAACGCATAATGAGGCTGGCCCCCGTAATGGAGTTCCACCTCCAGGTCGGGGTAGGCTTCCCGGATGGCATCGGCCAGGCGATGAGCCAGGCTCGCGTCCACCCCTTCGCCGTAGAACAGGGTGAGCAATTCGTAGTCCTCCGCGGGGAGGCGGCGCAACAGTCCCATGAGGGCCTCTTCCAGGCCGTCCGCGGCCAGGACCAGTTTCTCATCCAAAAGCGCGATGTATTGACCTTCCCGCACGTCCACGCCTTCGATTTGCGTCGTGCGGGTGGCCCGGGTGATGGCCCCGCTGCGCACGTCCTGCATCGCGGCTTCCATGCGCTGTTGCAGGGCGTCCAGAGGCTGCTCGGCATCGAAGGCCACCATCGCAGCCAGGCCCTGGGCCACCGTCCGGGTGGGCACGACCCGCACATCCCGTACGGTGAAGCCCGCGACCTCCTTGGCCGCGAGAAGCACGTTCTTGTTGTTGGGGAGAATCAGGATTTTGTCCGTGGGCAGCAGGTCCATGGCGTTCAGGAAGTCCTGCACGCTGGGGTTCATGGTCTGCCCGCCCTTGACGATGGCCGCGGCGCCCAAATTGAGGAAGACCCGGGCGATGCCCGGCCCTGGAGCCACGGCCACCACCGCGGGTTTCCCGGCCTCCGCGTTCTCCAGGGCCAGGTGCGGAAAGTCTTCCACCGCCTCCCGCTGCTGGGCCTGCTCCTCGACCTGGACCTGCAGGTTTTCCATGTGCACCTTGAGCACGGTCCCAATGCCCATGATGTACTCGATGGGGTCGTAGCGGCGCTCCAGGGGGACGTGGATGTGCATCCGGTACATGCCCTCGCCTTCGCCCACCTGGATGGCCGTGCCCATGGTCTCCAACGTTCGGTAGAAGGCTTCCAGGTCGAAGTCCGGGCCGGGGCGGAAGTCCACCACGACCTCGAAGTCCTGGCCCGGTTCGATGAGTTCTTCCTGCTGGCTCAGGTCCAGGTGGGCCATAGGGAGCACTTCCACGGTGGGCCTGTCCAGGGGCAGGCCGTCGATCCAGCGCAGCATGCCTTCCAGGAAGAAGAAGAGGCCCTTGCCCCCCGCGTCCACCACGCCGGCCTCCCGGAGCACGTCCAGCATCTCCGGGGTTTGCTCGACCGCGTCGTGGGCCGCGGCCACCGCGGTTTCCAAAAGGGAAATCAGGTCGTCCTGGCCTCCGTCGTAGGCGTCCTGCACGGCCTGCGCGGTCATCCGAATCACCGTGAGGATGGTGCCTTCGACGGGCCGGACCACGCCGCGATATGCGGTCTCCCGGGCCTGCTGCAGGCCCTGCACGAAGCCCTGGACGTCCAGCACAGGCTGCTCGGCTACGGCCCTGGCGAACCCCCGGAGGATTTGGGAGAGAATCACGCCGGAGTTCCCCCGCGCGCCCAGCAGCGCGCCCTGGGCCAGGGCCTGGGCCACCTTGCCGAAGTGGGTTTCGGGCAGGTTGGCGATGGCCTGGTACGCGTCTTCCAGGGTCAGCACCATGTTGGTGCCGGTGTCGCCATCCGGGATGGGGTACACGTTGAGGCGGTTGACCACTTCCCGATGGGTCCGAAGCCAGGTCAACCCGGCCTCGACCAGTTTCTTGAACGCCTGCCCATCCACCCGCGTCCGGCTCAGCCGGGCCCGACGCGCAGGATTGGGTTGTGCCCGATAGCCGCTCATGGCCGTGGTTCCTCGTCCTGCGGTGTGGTGTTTTCGAAGCGCAGCCCCCGCACATGCACGTTTACTGCTTTAACCGGCAGGCCCAGCGCTCGTTCCACTTCGTACCGCACCTGGTTGGCCACGCTGTTGGCCACGGCCCGGAGGTTGACCCCATATTCCACCACGATGTAGACGTCGATTTCCAGGCCCTCTTCGTCGTGGGTGATGTGTACGCCCTGCTCCGGGTCCCGCACCAGGAGATGGGTCAGCCGCTGCCAGCGGTGCTTGGGCGCGAGGCCCACCACGCCATACGTCCGCTGCACTGCGTGATAGACCAGCGTGGCAATGGCCTTGGGGGAAATGTGGATGCTGCCCAGGGGTGTCCGTTCTTCCGTACGCATGATGCCTCTCCCGCGCACATGTTCGGACGGTGGGGCGTCCCTGCACAAAGATTACACAACACCAATGGCCCAAGGTAGGGGCGATGATACCACAACGGACGGGCACAGCATGACCGCTCGGCAGCCCGCCGACCGCCGACTGCTGACCGCCGACTGCCGACTGCTGACTGCCGACTGCTACCCCCGCAACAGCGCGTCGGTCATGCGGGCGACGCGGACCATGGCCTGAACGTCGTGGACCCGGACGATGTCCGCGCCCCGTGCGATGCTCACGGCCACGGCTGCCGCGGTGCCTTCCAATCGCTCTTCGGGGGGCAGGTTCAGGGTGAAGCCAATGAAGGACTTGCGAGAAGGGCCGACCAGCAGTGGCCGCCCCAGGTCGCGCAGTTCGTCCAGCCGGCGAATCAGTTCCAGGTTTTGGGCTACGGTCTTGCCGAAGCCGATGCCTGGGTCCAGGATGACCCGCTGGGCCGGGACGCCCGCGGTCTGTGCGGCCAGCAGGCGCTCCTGCAGGTGGCGGCGCACCGCGACCACGATATCCCCCACTTCCTGGCCCTCGTAGCGCGCGCCCAGCCGTCCGCCGTGCACGACGGCGTCCCGCCGGCTGCGGTTGTCCATCAAGACGATGGGCACACCCAGGGAGGCCGCGACGGAAGCCATCTCCGGGTCGGCTCGCATGGCCCACACGTCGTTGATGAGGTCGGCCCCGGCCTGAATCGCGGCTTCCGCCACGCGAGCCTTGTAGGTATCCACGGAAATCGGCCCCAGGCCCGCCGCGGCCAGGGCTTCCACCACGGGGAGCACCCGGCGCATCTCCTCGTCTTCGGAAACCGGCTCCGAACCCGGCCGGGTGCTTTCGCCGCCCACGTCCAGCAGGTGCGCGACCTGGGCCTGGAACGCGAGCGCCCGCGCCACCGCGGCCTGGA
>JALXBY010000059.1 GCA_026991215.1 Anaerolineales bacterium | reverse complement strand
GTTGCCGGACGCATGACGGTTTCGGGGGCGCACTGGACCGAAGATGGGGCTGAACTCACCCTCAAAGCCCGGACGGCGTTCCTCCGTCGTTTACGGAACCCCCTCCCCCTGGCCGCCTGATTCGGCACTTTTGCACGCACCCCAATTCGTGCTATCCAATCCGGAGGTACATCGGCCGGTGGTGCCTCTTCCCAGCCTTGGCGCACCAGTTTCACCAGCCGCAGCCCTTCATCACCGTATTGCTCCACCAAAGACAGCACGTCATCGCCATATCGCGCTGCCAACTGCACCGCTTCATCGCCCACTCCACCCGCCAAAGCCGGCGCTTCGGCGGCTCGCGATTCCACCGATTCCACTACAGCTGCTCGTTGCAACCGCGCCGAAACCCGCGGGTACAGCGCCCGTCCTGCGGTATACAACCCCAAAACCAGCACTATCATGTTGAGCGTGAGAAACAAGACGTCCCATCCACCGCGCTCTCCTGCCCACCATCCTTTTACCGCCTGCCACCACGTTTTCGCGGTTTCCCACCAACTCTTGGGATGCAAAGCGTTCACCACCACCTGTCCCACGGCTTTGATGCCTTCCTTCAACCATCCCTGCACAAGCCCCTGCAATAAGGCCCGTCCATATGTTTTTGCGCCCTGCCAATCCCCCTGCCAGGCTCGCGTGATCGTCTCGCGAGCCAAGAAAACCGTGCTCTGCACCGCAAACGCGAAGCCCCGGGCACCCTGTCGGAGGCTTTCACCAAGCGCAGCCACCACAGGATTGCGTTGGTGATCGGATAACGACCAGAAGGCTTCCGCAGTCTTGACGATGACCTTACGGGCCAATGGGGAACGCCGACCCAGGGCAATCAACGCTGACTGGAAGGAGTCCACAGGGTGGGTCATGGCGTGCCAGAAACGGCGCCATGGGGACGGCGCTTCCGAAACGTGCTCATCGGGCGACGCCTCCAGGTCCCCCACCTCGGCGTCAAAGGCCAAGTCCGCCTGGCGGATGCGTTCGTAGCGGGCCAGTTGTTCGTTGTCGTACCGCTTCCATTCGGCCAAGTCCATGCCGGGTTCACCCTGCTCCGCAAAGTGCAGGGCCATCTCCTCCTGTTCCTTGCGGGCCCGCTCTTCCACATCCACCACCCGCTCCCCGGTCTCGGCAAAAAGCAGCGCCATTTCTTCCTGTTCTTTGGCTGCCCGCTCCGCCACGTCGCTCACGTGGTCGTGGGAGGGCTTGGGTTGGCGCCGCGGCCGGCGCAACCACGGGGGCACCAGGCGCTTCAACTCCCCAGGCCCCATCCGGCGGGCGGTCGTCCACCGCCGTTTCGCCATCTCCCGGGCCAGGGCCAGCCAGGGCAGGAACACCCCCGTGAACAGCGTCCCCACGGCTACGGTTTTGGCCCATGTGGGCGCCTGGCCCACCAGCCCGGTGTGCCGGGGTACGGGCGCGACCGAGATCGCCGGGCTTTATTCCAATGCCGCCTTCGTTTCGGACGCCCTCGCGGAGGCTTGTGCTGTCTCGGTTTGTTTATCTTGCTGGGCCAGGGCCTGTTCCAGCGCAGGAAGCAGGGCCTCGACCACCGCACGCGGTAGCCATAACGCCACCACTTCCCGCTCGTCCTGTAACCACACCAGCCGGATTTCCGTCCGGCTCACCAATACCCGAAACCCATTGGCGTAATACCAGGGGGTTCCTTCACCTGTCATGGGGTTTCCTCCTCAAAAGCAGCGGTTTTCGGGATGTGCAGGTCCATCGTGGGAAGGCCTCCCGCAGGCCAGGGATGCACTGCCCGCGATGGCGACAGCGCCAAAGCAACAGGGCCAATGCACCGACGGCGCCCCAAAACAGGGTCGGATGCAACAGGGCAAACAAAGTGTCCAACGGCGGGGGCGGCACCAGGAAACGGGCGTCGCACGTCACCCGGGCCACGAAGCCATACGTCAGACGCAGCGGCCACACCAGCACAAGGTAAAGGGCCAAAAGCACCTGCAGCAAGGCCAGGGGCGTGGAGCGCCCCACGGTCGACCACGCACCGGTACGGAGATGCCGCAGCCATGCCCGAGGAGCCACATAAATTCCCAGAGCCAGGCTGAGTGTGAAGCCCAGCCATGCCTGCCAGGTAGCTCCAATGAATTCCAGGTAGGTCGTGGCACAACCGGGGTGCATGGGGCGGAGAAGTTCCCCAAACGCGGAAGGCAGGTCTGGGATGACCCGGCTCCAGGTCTGAAGAAATTTACGCCATAAGAGATGGCCGCTGAACAGCAAAAGCGGCACGATGACTCCCCAACGCACGAAAAGCCCAAGTTTTCCAGCAATGCTCTTGCGGGCTTTA
>JALXBY010000058.1 GCA_026991215.1 Anaerolineales bacterium | reverse complement strand
CCGCACGTTCCAACGCTTCTATGCTAAACTGCATCTGAGAGGCTCCTTGTGATGGGATTTGTGGCTTTATACCACGGTCAGGAGCCTCTCTTTTTCTTTCCCCCTTCGGCAACATTTGCATGCACCCATAACAAGACCGTCTTCTTGTAAAGAGTGACCATACAGCTTTTTGTATAAAAGTGAAAGAAAAACTCGTTCCGTTTCACCCTCTACAACTATAAAGCATCGTTGATATAGCAAGGAAGAATTTGTAATACCCAGCAATGAGGCGATATGGGATAGAAACTCATGAACTTCCTCTTCTTCAGAGGTTGTAATGTATCGGATCTTAGTCTCACCTTTGTCTTTAGAAAAACGTACAATTTGACGAATATCGGCCGCGTCAATCATTACAACAGAGTGGGTGGTCATGATAATCTGTAAAAAGGGGTAAGAAAGCACCATTTCTTTTAGCTTGCGGAAGAAATATCGTTGTGCTTCAAAATGTAGGAAAGCATCAGGTTCATCTAAAAGCAATAGGACATCTGTATGTACTTGCTGGATTAGCCATTCAATAATACCCAGTGCGATAAGTTGTTGTACACCTTTACCCATTTTGGATAAAGGTGTACGGTCGAATAACCAAATGCCTTCTTGGAGCAGATTATTATAACTTAAAAATTTTGGCTTAAACTCAATAGAAGTGCCACGTAATAACGATTGCAAATGTTCCAGCAGGCCAGATTGATCGAGGAGTGATTGAATATGGTGTTGTAAAAGTTCTTGCAAACGTTGCCAAATAGCAATAATTTCTTCCTCTTCTGGCAAGTTGGTGTGGATCCACTCAAAAAGAGCACGCTGTAAATGTTGTAAGTAAGGTGGGCGGAAGTAATATACAGTGGTGTCCACATAATCTGCTAACAAACGGCATCGTACATCGGGGTCATCAAATGTGTCTGGAATTATTTTCAATCGTTCCCATTCAATATCATCATCTTGTGCAGGGCGTCTAATATTTTTCTTATTGTAACGTGTCCATCCGATATTGTCTAATATATAAACTTTTTCGATTTTGCCCCACCATCCTTGATAGAAAATAGGCTCTTGATTTTGTCTATAATATACTTTGAAAGCTTCTTCTTCGAATTCATCCCCTTTTTGTTTCTCAAAAGTTAGAGAAACAATTATTTCCGAGTTTCCCCAAGTATAATCTGCGAAATCTGGCTGGCGAATAACTTTGTCTTCGTCTACAGGAATTGTACTTGCTACTTGTGGATCACAAGAATTTAGAACTAAATCAATAATATCAAGGAGAGCTGTTTTTCCAGTATTATTTTCGCCTATCAGAATAGTGAGTCTATCTTGAAATTGAAGCCGTACATCTCGCAAAGAACGAAAACCTTTCACATGTATTTCGCGTAACCGCATATCTGTCCCTCCTTTGTTTTGGGTTTTGTGCTCTGAATATAGCAACCCTATCTCTCACCCCCACGGGGCCGCGACCACGCTGAGCAGCCAGCCCAGGGCCAGGGGCCACAGCGCGCACCAGCACACTTCGTCGGTGCTGCGCTTCCAGCGGATGTGGCCCCAGTGCACCAGGCCCAGGGCCAGCACCATCAACAGCACGTGCTGCCCCAGGTTCACCCGCAGGGGCGTGGTCACCCAGCCCATCCGCCGCAACAGGATGAGCACCAGGCCCAGGGCCAGTTGAAGGTCGAACAGGATGACCCACAGGCGCAGGGGCAGGAAGTTGGGCCGCACCTCCTGCCGGCGCACCAGGATGGCCACACCCACCAGGGCCGCCAGCCCAACGAACAAGACCAGCCAGCGGTTGATACTGTGCAGCGTCAGCACCACCGTGACCATGGCTGCACCCCCAAAGTGGGATAAAAACCGGGAAGCCGCGACCGCACGGCTTCCCGGTGCTGGCAACGACGTCTGTTTTACACCGTGGGTTACGCCGCTGCCTGCATCCGTTCCACGATGTATTTCACCGCCTCGCCGACGGTGGCGATTTTCTGGGCCTCTTCGTCGGAAATCTCGGCATCAAAGGCCTCTTCCATGGCCATCACCAGTTCCACCAGGTCCAGCGAATCGGCCTCCAGGTCCTCCCGAAAGCGGGCATCCATGGTCACCTGGCTCTCGTCGATGCCCAGCACATCCACGATAATCTCCTTGATTTTTTCGAAGACTTCCTGCTCCGTCATGTGCAACCTCCTGCAAAGGTTTCGGGCCTGAACGCCCGGCGTCTTGGAGCACATGCCGTAGGTTTGACCACCGGGACGCTCCCGGTTAAGATGTGCCTGTAATGGGTAACACAGGCCTATGGAAAAAGTTACGGGGCTTCCCCGCCGAAAGGCGGACCACATCCGCATCAATCTGGAGCAGGACGTGCGCTCCGGCCTGACCACCGGGCTGGAGCATTATCGCTTCGAGCACCAGGCCCTGCCCGAACTCAACCTGGAGGATGTGGATACCCGGCTGACCCTGTTCGGCCGGGTGCTGCAGGCCCCGATTTTGATTTCCTCCATGACCGGCGGCACCACCGAGGCCGCGCGCATCAACCGCAACCTGGCCGAGGCCGCGCAAGCCCTGGGCGTGGCCCTGGGCGTGGGGTCCCAGCGGGTGGCCCTGGAGCATCCCGACCAGGCCTGGACCTTTCAGGTCCGCCGCTATGCCCCGGATATCCTCCTCTTCGCCAACCTGGGCGCGGTGCAACTCAACTACGGCTACACCATCGACCACTGCCGCCGGGCCGTGGAGATGATCGAAGCCGACGCACTGATTTTGCACCTGAACCCCCTGCAGGAAGCCCTGCAACCCGAAGGCGACACCCGCTTCGCGGGCCTGCTGCGGAAAATCGAAGCCGTGGCCCGGAGCCTGGAGGTGCCCGTGGTCGTCAAGGAAGTGGGTTGGGGCATCTCCGCGCGGGTGGCCCGGATGCTGGCCGAGGCCGGCGTGGCCGCCATCGACGTGGCCGGCGCGGGCGGGACCTCCTGGAGCCAGGTGGAGATGCACCGCGCGCCCGACGAATGGCACGCGGCCCTGGCCGCGGTCTTCGTAGATTGGGGCATCCCCCTTGTGGAAAGCCTGCTCGCGGTGCGGGCCGCGGTTCCCCATCTGCCCGTCTTCGCCTCCGGGGGGCTGCGCACCGGGGTGGACCTGGCCAAGGTCCTGGCCCTGGGCGCGACCCTGGGCGGCTTTGCCGGGCCCCTTTTACGCGCGGCCGCGCAATCGGCCGAGGCCGTGTACCAGACCCTGCGCCTGCTGCACGCCCAGTTGCGGGTGGCCATGTTCGCGGTGGCCGCGAAGGACCTGGAAGCCCTGCGCCGCGCGCCCCTGCGCCGGGTGACGTAGCGGCGCCATGCAGGCGGGAGGCCCGGATGGATACGCTATCTACCTTCCTTCAAGCCATGCGCCCGGCCCTGGAGCAGGCCCTGCAGGAGGCCGTCCGCCCCTGGCAGGAGCCGCCCCTTTTGGGCGCCATGGTGCAGCACCACTTCGGCTGGCAGGACCCCAAGGCCCGGCGGGGCAAGCGGGTGCGGCCCTTCCTTCTTCTTCTCACCCATGAGGCCGCTGGGGGGAACTGGCGTCAGGCCCTGCCCGCCGCGGTCGCGGTGGAATTGATTCACAACTTTTCCCTCATCCACGACGACATCCAGGACCAAAGCCCAACCCGCCGCGGGCGGGAAACGGTCTGGCACCGCTGGGGCGCGGCCCAGGCCATCAACGCGGGGGATGCCCTTTTTGCCCTGGCCTTTGCCCAGATGGGCGGCCTGGAGGCCCACTTTCCCCCAGCGCGGGTGGTGGAAGCGGTGAACGTGCTGGCCCGCGCCTGCCTGGCCCTGGTCCAGGGGCAGGTGCTGGACCTGGCCTTCGAGGACCGGGACCAAGTGCCCCTGGAGGCCTACTGGCGTATGGTCCGGGGGAAGACCGCGGCCCTCCTGGCCGCCGCGACGGACCTGGCCGCGCTCTTGGCCGGGGTCGATGCGGCGCGGCGGCAGGCCTTCCGCACCTTTGGGGAGCGCCTGGGCATGGCCTTCCAGGTGTGGGACGATTACCTGGGCATCTGGGGCGACCCCGCGCGCACCGGCAAGCCCGTGGCCGATGACATCCTGGCCCGGAAGAAGAGTTTCCCCGTGCTCTATGGCCTGGCCCGGCCCGAAAGCCCCTTCGCCCAACGCTGGCGGGACCCGGCCCCGTTCACCCCGGAGGAGGCGCGGCAGATGGCCCGCTGGCTGGAGGCCATGGGCGCGAAGGAGCACACTCTCCAGACCACCCGCCGCCTGACCCAGGAGGCCCTGGACGCCCTGCACCAGGCCCGGCCCCAGGAGCCAGCCGCCTCCGCCCTGGAAGCCCTGGCCCTGAGCCTGGTGGGTCGTCAGACTTGACCCGCGGTGCGCTGTCCGCAGTCCGCTGCCCGCCGACCACTGACCACTGACCACTCATCACTGACCACTGACCACCAACTGCTCCCTACAACGCCTCTGGAACTTTCCCGCCGTTTGCTGTACACTCCACACAGGCATTTCCTTGAACGTGACGCGGTTGCCGTAAAGCACGCAGGGGGCACGGCCCTCCGTTTTCCCAAAACAGTGATGAAACCTTCTTCCAAAGGAGCGGGCCTATGCTGAGCGGCCATGAGATTCGGCGCAGGTTCCTGGACTTCTTCGCCCGGCACGGGCATACCATCGTGCCTTCCTCCTCCCTGGTCCCTGGCAACGACCCGACCCTGCTTTTCACCAACGCGGGCATGGTGCAGTTCAAGGACGTCTTCCTGGGTACGGATAAGCGCCCCTACACCCGCGCGACCTCGGCCCAGAAGTGCATGCGGGTTTCGGGCAAGCACAACGACCTGGAAAGCGTGGGTCCCAGCCCCCGGCATCACACCTTCTTCGAGATGCTGGGCAACTTTTCCTTTGGCGACTACTTCAAGCGGGAGGCCATCCACTGGGCCTATACCTTCCTTGTGAAGGAACTGGGCCTGGACCCGGACCGTCTGTACTTCACCGTCCACTACACCGATGACGAGGCCTACCGCATCTGGGTCGAGGAAATCGGCGTGCCGCCGGAGCGGGTGGTACGCATGGGCGACGCCACCAACTTCTGGCAGATGGCCGATGTAGGCCCCTGCGGCCCCACCACGGAGATTCATTACGACTTCTTCCCGGAAAAGGGCCGGCTGGAGGGCGAGGAACTGGCCTACCACCTGGACGACAACCCCGAAGACCGGTTCCTGGAACTGTGGAACCTGGTCTTCATGCAGTTCAACCAGAAGCCCGACGGCTCTCGCGAACCCCTGCCCAAGCACGGCGTGGATACGGGCATGGGCCTGGAACGCATCACCATGGTCATGCAGGGGGTGCGCAGCACCTACGATACCGACCTGTTCCTGCCCATCATGGATACCATCCAGAAACTGGCCGGGCACACCGACCAGGAGCGCCGGGAGCAGTACGTCCCTTACCGGGTGATTGCCGACCACGTCCGGGCCGCGACCTTCCTCATCGCCGATGGCGTGGTGCCTGGCAACGAGCACCGCAACTACGTCTGCCGCATGATTATCCGCCGCGCGGCCCGCTTTGGCCGCAAGTTGGGCTTCGAAGGCCCCTTCATGGCTCCCATCGCGGAAACCGTGATTCGGGAGTACGGCTCCGTCTACCCCGAACTGGAACGGGAGAAGGACACCATCCTGGACACCATCACGCGGGAAGAGGCCCGCTTTGCCCGGACCGTGGAACGGGGCATGGCCTACCTGGAAGGGTTGATTCGGGACCTCAAGGCGCGCGGGGAGCGGGTGATTCCGGGCGAGGAAGCCTTCCGGCTGTACACCACCTATGGCTTCCCCATGGAACTCACCCGGGATATCGCCCGCGAAGAGGGTCTGGAAGTGGACGAGGAAGGCTTCCGGGAGGCCTTCGAGCGACATCGGGAGGTCTCCGGTGCGGGCCGGGCTATGGGTCCCCTGGGCGGCGAGGACGTGCCCATTTACCAGGAGGCCCTGGAGGAACTCCAGGCCCAGGGCGCGCTGGGCCCCGAAGGGGTGGAATACGACCCCTACAACGCCCTGGAGGTGGAAGGGCCGGTGCTGGCCCTGTTCCATCAGGGGGAGCGCATCGAAGAAGCCGAGCCGGGCATGGAAGTGGAAGTACTCCTGCCCCGCACCGGCTTCTATGTGGAAGCCGGTGGCCAGGTCTCGGATACCGGCGTCATCCACGCGCTTGAAGGGCCGGAGGTGTGGGAAATCGAGGTCACGGATACCCGCAAGCCCGCGGCCGGGGTGATTGTGCACGTGGGGAAGGTCAGGCGCGGGCGGCCCCGCGTGGGCGACATGGCCGTGGCGAAGGTGGACGCGCTGCGGCGGAAGGACATCATGCGGAACCACACCGCGACCCACCTGCTGCACTGGGCCTTGCGCAAGGTTCTGGGTCTTTCGGCCCGGCAGGCGGGTTCCCTGGTCGCGCCGGACCGGCTCCGTTTCGACTTCACCTGGCCTGACCCCCTCACGCCCGAACAACTGCGGCGCATCGAGGCCGAGGTCAACCGGGCTGTGCTGGAGGACCATCCGGTGCGGGTGGTCTTCAAGCCGCGCGAGGAGGCCATTGCGGAGGGCGCCATCGCGCTGTTCGGGGAGAAGTACGGTGAAATCGTGCGGACCATCCAGATCGGGCGGGAGCAGGTCTTTTCCTACGAACTGTGCGGCGGCACCCACCTTTCCCGCACCGGCGAAGTGGGCATGTTCCTGATTACCGGCGAGGGCAGCGTGGGCGCGGGCGTGCGGCGCATCGAAGCCGTCACCGGCCGGCGGGCCTACGAACTGGTCCGCCACCGCTTTGACGTACTGGAGCGGGCCGCGGCCGTGCTGCAGACCCTGCCCGAACACGTGGACGAAAAGGCCGAGGCTCTGCGCCGGGACTACGAAGCCGCGCAACGGGCCTTGCAGGATCTGCGCCGCCGCCTGGCCGAGGCCCGCTTCCGGGAGTTGCTGGCGCAACCTGATTACGTGGCCGAAGTCCCTTTCATTGCTGCATACTTCGAGGGGATGCCCGCGGACATCCTGCGCACCTTGGCCGACCGCTTCCGCCAGAAGTTCGGCACGGGCGTGGCCGTGCTCGCGGGGAGCACCAACGGTCGGCCTGTCTTCGTGGTGGCTGTGACCCAGGACCTGGTCGCGCGGGGCATCCGGGCCGATGCACTGGCCCGGCACGTAGCCCAGGCCGTGGGCGGCGGTGGCGGCGGCAAGCCCACCCTGGCCCAGGCTGGCGGCAAGGACCTGAACCGGGTGCATGAGGCCCTTCAGCGGGCCCGGCCCTGGCTGGAGGGCAAACTGCGCGAAGGGCAGGCCTGATGGTGGGGCGTCTCCAGAGAGGGGGGCGCCCCTTTGTTGCGTTTTTCCAGCCGGAAAATGCCCGAAAAAAGCCGTGCGCGAGGCTTGACAAGGCAGGGGGCGGCCCTATAATAGAGGGCGCCTTGAGACAGGGCACCTTGACAAGGGCAGAGCGACCGCAAGGCCGGAGGTTCCGAGCCGGCCTGGGCTCCGAGTAAAGTTCCCAGGGTTGAACCCGACCGGAAAGACGGTTGTCTTTACGGAGGGTTTGATCCTGGCTCAGGGTGAACGCTGGCGGCGCGCCTAACACATGCAAGTCGAGCGGGGTTCACCTAAGGCCCCTTCGGGGGTACGGTGGCCCAGCGGCGAACGGGCGAGTAACGCGTGGGTGACCTGCCCCGCAGACGGGGATAACCCCCGGAAACGGGGGCTAATACCCGATGCCCTTGCCGGGGTTAGAGGCCCGGCAAGGAAAGGGTTCCAGCGGGGAAACCCGCTGGTTCCGCTGCGGGAGGGGCCCGCGTCCCATCAGGTAGTTGGTGGGGTAACGGCCCACCAAGCCGAAGACGGGTAGGGGGCCTGAGAGGGTGGCCCCCCGCACGGGGACTGAGACAC
>JALXBY010000057.1 GCA_026991215.1 Anaerolineales bacterium | reverse complement strand
ACTGTTCACTGACCACTTACCCCCTACTGGAGGACACACCATGTGCGGACATCACCACCATCTCGACCCCTTACACACCCAACACCAACAGCACGGCCCGGCAACCACGCCCGCGACCCAGACCCATGAAGACCCCAAGCGCATCCTGCAACTGCGCTACGCCCGCGGGGAAATCTCCAGGGAAGAGTACCTGCAGATGCTCAAGGACCTGGAGGCCCCCCAGGGCACGACCCAGCACCAGGGGCATCAGGGGCACCAGGGCTAAGCCCCAGGGCCATACCAAGAACGCAGGGGAAGGGCGCCCACGCCCTTCCCCTGCTGTTTGTTTGAAGGGGGGAATGGGCTCCCCGGACTTCCCACTGGACCCACCGCCGACTGCTGACTGCCGACTGCGGTCTGCTGACTGCGGACTGCCGCCTGGCTCACCGCCCGTTGTACACGAAGAGTTCCTGGGTCAGCCGGTAGTCCCGGGCCCAGGCCCGGTCCAGGGCCGCGGTGAGGAACCAGCGAATCCAGCCGTTCCCGCCGGTGGTGCAGGTGGGCCGGCCCAGCCGGGGGATTTCAATGCGGAAGGGCAGGCGCAGGGTCTCGCCCGGCTGCAAGCGCAGGGGCCCCTGTCGGACCACTTCCCCCACCTTGGTTTCGGCCTCGAAGTCGGGCGAGCTCTCCCGGGTGGGCAGCAGGGTCTTGGGGTTGTTGCTGGGGATGAACTCCCGGGCCAGAAGCGCCACCCGCAAGCCCCGGCCTTCCACGGCCTGGAGGGCCCGCACCAGCAGGGCGCCTTCCACCACATCCCCTTCCACGAACTCCAGGCCGGGCAGGTGGAAGGACATTTCCAACACGTCAGGATGGCTGGCCTGGCCGTAGAAGTCGGGCTGGGTGTGGAGGCCCGGCGGCGGGACGACCACGGGGACCTCGGCCTGGGCCTGCACGTCCTTGCCCCAGGGCCGGTCCGCGTGGACCAGGAGGTACCATCCCGCCTGGGCGATTTCCCCCTTGTGGGGTGGCTCGCCCTGGTCGGGCAGGGAGAAGGCCACGGTAAACCGCTGGCGGAAGCCGTTGGGCAGCGTCCCGCCCTGGAGGAGGCGTTGCCGACCAAAGGCCCGGCTGCGGGTTTCCCAGCGTTCGTACCAGTATTCCTCTTCATCCCCCATTTCGTCCTCTTCGGAATAGAGGTATTCCCACTGCCGGTAGCGCTGCCAGAAGAGCAGGCTGGCCTCCACTTCCCGCACCTTGACCGGGCCGCCTTCCACCCAGAGGTCGATGCGGGCCCGGACGGTTTCCCCAAAGCGGTAGGGGCCTTGGGGCTTTTCCAGTTGGATGGCCATGTTCAGGCGTCCGGAACGGCGAAACAGGCCAAAGACCATGGGGTGCCTCCTGAGGGAAACATAGAGGAAACATCGAGCAAAAGCGGTATGCCCTGCGGGTGGGCTGGTTCAAAATACGGGCAGAGCAACCGCGCCCTGGGGCCATTGACGCGGCCTTTGCCCGAGGGGTTTTTGGTTGGGCGAAGGCGGTGGGCGTTTGGGGCGGCCTGGTGTGGTGGAAAACAAGAAAGCGTGACTTCCCTGAACCGCAAAAGCCGCTTTCGTGGGCGGGCGTGAAAGAAGTTGGCGTTGCCCCCGTATTCCTGACGGTCTGGCCCAGGGCTGGTAGCACCTTGGCCGTGCAACCCCAGCGTGCTTCCAAGTAGCGGTCCGTAACGGATACAAGACCCTTCCTCCCCGTGGGATGTGTGGATGCATCATAGGGAGGAAGGGTCAGGAGAACGTCAGCCTGGCGTCGGGGGAAAGGGCAAAGGGCTACTTCTTCTTCTTGCCCATGAGCATCATGCGCTTGCGCAGTTTCCGGCGCAGCCGGCGGATGGCCTTCTTGCGGCGGAGGCGCTTCATCTCACTCTTGGAAATGTACCAGCGCTTGCGTTTGACCGCGCTCAAGATGCCGGCCTTGGCCACCTGCTTGCGGAAGCGCTTGAACAGCTCTTCCGGGTGCTCGTTCGGGCGTGCGGTTACCGTGACAGGCAACATCCACCTCCTGTGCGCTCAGGATGAGGAAACCCCGCCTATTATAGCCAAAATGCTGCGGTATGGACGGGCGGTTTTGGGGAAGCAGTCGGCGGTCTGCGGTGCGCAGTGCGCGGTCCGCGGTGTACAGTGCGCTGTCGGCCAACCAACCCCCACCAACGAACGACCACCGACCATCGACCATCGACGAACGACCACCGACGAACGACGAGTATACTTGACCCCGCGGAGGAGCAGAACATGCGACGTGTATGGTGGCTTTTCGTGTGGTTCGTGGCGGCGATGATGGTGCTCGCGGGGTGC
>JALXBY010000056.1 GCA_026991215.1 Anaerolineales bacterium | reverse complement strand
CATGTAGAGGTCCTCGGCCTCGCCCGCAGCCCTTGCCACGCCTACACCGCCGCTTCCCACCACCTGGGCGGACGAGACCGAGGACCTCTACATGTGCGCCAGCGGCGAACCCCTGCGCCCCCCTAAACCCTTCTGGAATCCCAACCTGCTGGTGGACCTGCGTCAGGTGGAAGTCCAGGTCGAAACCCCCATGACCCCCTTCTGGCCCGGCCCCACCTGCGCGGTGACCTGGCGCCTGTACCCCACGCCCGGTCTGGACGCCCAGAAACAGGTGCACGGTCGCCTGGAGGTGCAGGGGACCGAGACCACCTTGCGCGTGGACTTTCGGGTGAACGCGGGCCAGGGTCGGTATCGGGTCTCCCTGCAGAACGCGACCGGCGCCAGCCGCCGCCTGCTGGATGCCGATTACCCCGTGCTCCAGGTCGATGAGGAAAAGGGGGCCGTGGTGCTGCAGGTGCCGTGCCTGTGGCTTCCCCCCGCCGGCCAACAGCCGCTGACCTGGCAGGTGACCCTGTACGTGCCCGACAGCCAGGGCAAACCTTTGGTGTGCGATATGCGTCAGGGCACCCAGCCCCTGGAAGGCATACGCTTCTGGCGCGGTACCGACCCCCTGGTGCTGCCCGACCAGGCCGACGACGTCCTCGACGTGCGGACTGGGGAACCGGTCTCCCCCCTGCCCACCTGGGCCGACGTGCGGGGCCTGCAGGTCCAGGTCCGGGAGCAGGCCCTGGACCTGGTGCTGCTGCCCGAACGCTACCCGCCACCCGAAGCCCGCACCCGTTGGAGTGTCATCTTCCGGTTGGTCACCGGCTTCCTGCGGCCGGAAGAGCCGATACGCACCTGGCTTTGCGGCCGTACCTTGAGCGGCAGCGCGGGGTACCTCAACCCCAAGACCCTGCAGGTGCAGCCCCAATCCTGGGTGCAGTTCCTGAAGGACGACCGGGGGCCGGGGTGTCGCTTTTCCCTGGACCTGCCGGCCCAGGGCTGTTTTGCCGTGAGCGCGGTCTACCTGGTGCAAGACTTAGAGCAGGGTGCCCGTCATCAGGACACCCTGCCCATGCAACCGGTCTGTTTTGCCCGGTAGGTCGGTGTGGGGGAATCAGCCACTTCAGAGCACCGGCTGTTGCAACGGCAGGCCCACGGCCTGGGCCGCGTCCACGAACACGTCCATGGCGTATTCGATTTCTTCGGGTTCGTGGGCCGCGGTGACGGTGGCCCGCAGCCGGGCCAGGCCCACAGGCACCGCGGGGGAAATCACGGGCAGCACGAAAATCCCCCGCTTGAAGGCCTCGGCCGTCATCTGGAACGCGGTTTCGTCCTCGCCGCAGATGATGGGCACGATGGCGGTTTCGGTGTACATGGTGTTGAAGCCCCGTTCCTTCAGGCCCTGGATGAAGTGCTGGGTGTTGGCCTGGAGTTTCTCCACCCGCCACGGCTCGTCCATGATGACCCGGAAAGCCTCGGCTGCGGCCGCGGCCTGGGCCGGCGGCAGGGCCGCGGAGAAGATGTACGCCCGGCTGGTGTGGCGGATGTATTCCACCAGTTCCTTCTTCCCCGCGATGTAACCGCCCACCGAAGGGATGGTCTTGCTCAGCGTGCCCATCTTGATGTCGATGACGTCGTCCAGGCCGAAGTGCTCTTCGATGCCCCGACCGGTCTTGCCCAACACGCCCACCGAGTGGGCTTCGTCGATCATGACCCAGGCGTTGTACTTGCGGGCCAGTTCCACCAGGCGGGGCAGGTCGATGATGTCGCCATCCATGCTGAAGACCGCATCGGCCACGATGAGTTTGGTCGCGTCCGAGGGTACGGATTGCAACCGGCGTTCCAGCGCGTCCATGTCGTTGTGGTGGAAGCGGACGAACTTGGCGCCCGACATCAGACAGCCATCCACGATGCTGGCGTGGTTGAGTTTGTCGGAGAATACGTAGTCCCCGCGGCCTACCAATGCGGCGATGACGCTCAAGTTGGTCACATAGCCCGAAGAGAACACCACCGCGGCCTCGGCGTTCTTGAATTCGGCAATGGTTTCTTCCAGGTCCTGATGCACGGGCAGGGTGCCGGCCAGGGTGCGGACACCGTGGGTTCCGGTGCCGTATTTGTCGATGGCTTCCTTGGCCGCCTTGTTGATGCGCGGGTGCCCGATGAGGCCCAGGTAACTGTAGGAGGCAAACATAAGCATTTCTTTGTCCCCCACCCGCACCCGCGCGCCGCCTTTGAGTTCCTGCACCGGGATGTTGTAAAAGTACCAGTTGTTCCCCTGAAGATGTTCCAGGCGGGCCATGATTGCACGGATGCGCTGACCAATCCGGTCCTGGGCGGTCATGGGGTCCATGGGCATGTTCAAACCTCCTTGGGCAAAATGGGGATGGCCTTGGGCGCAGCGGTGTTCCAAAGTGTAGTCAAGGCCGGGAGGGATGTCAAACAATTAGAGAAGTGGGGGAGAACGGTCGGTGGTCGGTGGTCATTCGTCGATGGTCGTTGGTCGGTGGTCGTTGGTCGATGGTCGTTCGTCGTTCGTCGTTCGTCGTTCGTTGATGGTCGGTGGTCGTTCGTCGGTGGTCAAGGCCTTTCCGCCGTTTCTGACTTCCGACCGCCGACTGCGGACTGCGCACTGCGGACTGCGCACTGCCGACTGCGGACTGCCCTCTTCCCCTTCCCTTGGGCCGGGCTTTTTGTTAGGATACGGACGGACAAAGTAACTGTAACCCCAACCCGGAACAGAAGTTACGCATTTGCAACCAACGTGAACGGAGGCCCTTCATGAGCGCGTATCGTCCCTTTCAACGTGTGGCCGTGTTGGGCGCCGGCGTGATGGGCGCGCAAATCGCGGCCCTGCTGGCCGGCGTGGGTCTGCAGGTGGACCTGCTGGACATCGCGGCCGAAGGCGAGAACAAGAACGCCATCGTGGAAGCCAACTTCAAGCGCATGCTGAAACTGCAACCCCCGCCCCTTTACACCCCAAAGGTTGCCCGACGCATCCGCCTGGGCAACTTCGACGAACACTTCGACCGCCTGCGGGAGGCCGACTGGATTATCGAGGCCGTCGTCGAACGGCTGGACATCAAACAGCAACTCATGGCGCGGGTGGAAAAGGTGGCCCGCCGGGACGCGGTGATTTCCACCAACACCAGCGGCCTGCCCGTGCACAAAATCGTGGAAGGTCGGCGTCTTCCTTTCCGCCGTCGCTTTTTGGGCACCCACTTCTTCAACCCGCCCCGCTACCTGCGCCTTTTGGAACTCATCCCCACCAAGGACACCCGCCAGGACGTGCTGGAACGTATGATGTGGTTCGGCCGGGTGGTGCTGGGCAAGGGCATCGTCATCGCCAAGGATACGCCCAACTTCATCGCCAACCGCATTGGCCTCTTTGGAATGCTCCAGGCCCTGCACCTGGTGGTGGAAGGTAAGTACACCATCGAGGAAATCGACGCGCTGACCGGTCGGCTGCTGGGGCGGCCCCGCAGCGCCACCTTCCGCACCGCGGACCTGGTGGGCCTGGATACCCTCATCCACGTGGCCGACAACCTCTACGAGAACGTGCCCCACGACGAAAAGCGGGAAATCTTCCGGGTGCCCGACCCGGTGCGCAAGATGGTGGAAAAGGGCCTGCTGGGTGAAAAGACCAAGGCCGGCTTCTACAAGAAGATGCCCAACGGCGAAATCTGGTCCATCAACTTCGAGACCCTGGAATACGAGCCGCCGAAGGAAAAGAACCTGCCCGGCCTGGAAAAGTACGAGGAAATCAAGGACCTGGACGAACGCCTCAAGGCCCTGTACGCGGACCAGGGCCGCATTGGTGACTTCGTGCGGAGCCACTTCCTTCCCCTCCTGGCCTATACCGCCCGGCGCATTCCCGAAATCTCGGATAAACCCGCGGACGTGGACCGGGCCATGATGTGGGGCTTCGGCTGGACCTACGGCCCCTTCAAGACCTGGGACATCCTGGGCTTCGAGCAGGTCATCCAGGATGCCGAGGCCGCGGGCGAACCCATGCCCGAATGGGTGAAAGAAGAAATGCCCGCGAAGGGCGCCAAATCCTTCTACGTGGGCTTTGGGCCGGAACAGCAATCCTACGTGTACGGGGAAGGCTATCAGGCCGACCCGCCGCCGGCGGACGAAATTCCCTTGGCCTACTTCCTGCGCCAGAAGGACCGGGTCATCTGGCAGAACGCGGAGACCACGCTGGTGGACATCGGCGACCATGTGGCCCTGCTGGAATTCCATTCTCGCGGGAACACCCTGGGCCGCACCGTGATTGAAGGCATCCACAAGGCCCTGGACATCGTGGGCGATGGCGACTTCCGCGGGCTGGTGATTGCCAACGACGGCCGCAACTTCAGCAACGGCGCGAACCTGGTGGAAATCCTGCAGTCCATGGAGAACCTGGACGAAGTGGTCCGGGAGTTCCAGAAGACCATGCAGCGCATCTACTACTTCCACAAGCCCGTGGTGGTCGCGGTGCACGGCCGGGTGCTGGGCGGCGGCGTGGAACTCATGATGGCTTCCCCCAACCCTGTGGCCGCGGTAGAAAGTTACATCGGGCTGGTGGAATTGGGTGTGGGCCTCATCCCCGCGGGCGGTGGTTGCATGCGCATGGTGGCCTGGGCCGCGGAGAGTGCGGCCAACGAGTATCCTTCGGAGGTGCTGCCCTTCCTGCGCAAGGCCTTCGAGCAAATCGGCACCGCGAAGGTGGCCATGAGCGCGTTCGAGGCCAAGGAATTCGGCTATCTTTACTCGCACGCGCGTGTGGTCATCAACGCGGAGCGGCGCTTCCACGTGGCCAAGCAGGAGGTCATCCGGCTGTACGAAGAGGGCTATACCCCGCCGCCCTACCGCAGCGCCATCTACGTCCTCGGTCCCGACGCTCGCGCCTCCCTGATTTCCATGGCTTATAACATGAAAGAGGGCCGGTACATTACCGAGTACGAGTACTTCCTGGCCCAGAAACTGGCCTACGTGCTCACCGGCGGCGACCGGGTCACCGGCCCCTCGTACCTGACCGAGGACGACCTCTTGGACCTGGAGCGGGAAGTCTTCCTGGAACTGGCCCAACAGCCCAAGACCCAGGAACGCATGTGGCACATCCTGAAGCACCGCAAGCCGCTTCGGAATTAAACGAAACCGGGGGGTAGGGGAAGGCCGTGCCTTCCCCTACCCCCTCTTGCCCTTCTTGGAGGTTCGGATGACCCTGGCCCAACCTGAAGTACAGGTCCAACAGCCCAAAGCCAAAACCCGGCGCAAGAAAGTGCCCCGCGCGCTGGTCTACGAGATGCGCCGCGGTCGGCCCATCTATTACCGGGACTACGAAAAGGTTTTGCGCGGGGAACTGCCCCTGGAGGCGGTTATGGGAAGCAGCGTACTGCAAGGCGTCCTGATTGCCCTGGTGGTGGCTTTCCTCTACCGGGAACTGGAGCGCCGTGCGCCCGGCGAACATTTTGTTTTCGCCAATGAACTCGGCTTCAAAATCGCACCACGTACGTGGCGCATTCTGGACATTGCAGTCTTCGACCGCGCAGCCCTGGAAGCAGAGGGCTTCACAGACCAATACGTGCGCACCCCGCCCCTTTTGGTCATCGAAGTGGACACCAAGGCGGACCTGAGCCGCTACGAAGGGCAGATGGAGTGGTACATTCGGGAGAAGGTGGACGACCTTTTGGCCGCGGGCGTGAAGCAGGTGGTGTGGTTCACCACGCGGGACCGGCGGGTGCTGGACGCCCGGCCCGACCAGGCCTGGGTGCTGGACCGCTGGACGCGACCTGTGCCTCTGGTGGTAGAAGACCTGACCCTGCACCTGCCCACCCTTTTGGAGGAGGCGGGCGTGACGCTGGAGTGAGCACTCAGCGGTGAGCCGTCAGCCGACCGCTGACTGCTGACCGCTGACTGCCGACCACTTACCCCTCAACCCCTGGAGGTGCCATGGCGGTGACGGCCCAAAGCGTGGTTCAGGTTCAGGAAAAACCAGCGGAAGTCCAGGTTCGGGCACCGGTATACGAGATGGTGGCCGGGAAGCCCATTTATTACCGGGGCTACCAGAAGGTCCTGCAGGGGGAACTTCCGCCGGAGGCGGTGATGGGAAGCAGCAAGTTGCAATCCAAAATCGTGCAAATTCTGGTGCGTTTTCTCCTGCAAATGCTGGACCCGCAACGTTTTGAGGTGTTGAGCCACGAATTGGGCTTCCTTATCAAACCCGGACACTGGCGCGCTCTGGATATCGCCGTGTTTTCTCGGCAGGCCCTGGAAGCCGAAGGTTACACCGATGAATACGTGCGCACCCCGCCCCTTCTGGTCATCGAAGTGGACACCAAGGCCGACCTGAGCCACCTGGACGAACCCATGACGTACTTCATCGAAAAGGCCCAGGAACTCCTGGATGCGGGCGTGCAGGTGCTGGTCTGGATTTTCACCAAACCCCGCAAGGTCTGGGTGTGCCGGCCGGGCGAGCCCTGGCTCCTCATGGACTGGGACGCGGACATCGCGCTTCCCGAAGGCATCACCCTGAACCTGGCCCGGCTGTTGGAAGCCGAAGGTGTACTGGGCCGGCGCGCGTGAAGGGCACCTTTCCCTTGAAACCGGAGAACAGGACGCATGGGCCAACATCAACCCGCGAAGCAAACCCTGGAACGCGAACTGGAGCGCTGTGTACGTCGGCTGGTGGAATACTACCGGCCGGAGCGCATTCTGCTCTTTGGTTCCCTCGCACAGGGCCGGGCCAATGAACATTCGGACATCGATTTGGTCGTGGTGGCGGAATCGGCCAAGCCCTTCCCAGAACGCATTGCCGAGGCCATGGCCCTGCTGGAAGGCCCGGTTCCGGTGGACGTGTTCGTTTATACGCCCGCCGAATTCCAGCGTTTGCAACGCCGCTGGTTTTTACAGCATGAAATCCTGGCCCGGGGCCGCGAGGTCTACGTGCGGCCGGGCGCGCGGCCCCTGGCACGAGGGGAACCAACTATGCCAGGCAGGGAAGATGCCAGAGCCTGGTTGAAGCGAGCCGAGCGGGATTTGCGCGCCGCGCGGGTGGCTTTGGAGGCCGCGTTGTGGGAACATGCCTGCTTCCTGGCCCAACAAGCCGCGGAAAAAGCTCTCAAAGCGGCCTGGCTGGCCCAGGGTCGCGTTCCGCCCCGAACTCACGACCTGGTCGCTTTGGCGCGCGAACTCCCCTTTCCAACGCTGCAAGAAAAGGCCGAACAATTGCGCACGTTGAGTGCTTATTACACCGCGGCCCGCTACCCCGACGTTTGGACCGACGTTGAAACCCTGTGTCCACCTTCCCAGGCCCGCGCGGCCATTTCCTTCGCCCAGGAGGTACTGGACATCATCACTCCACTATCCACTGACCACTGACCACTGACCACTTATCACTCACCACTCCCCCAAGGAGGTTCTCTCATGTCCCGCAAAACCGATGTCTACATCGTGAGCGCGGTGCGTACCGCCGTTGGGCGGGCGAAGAAGGGCACGTTGCGCAACTATCGACCGGAAGACATGGCCGCCGCGGTGGTTAGGGAAGCCATCCGCCGCGTGCCCGGCCTGGAGCCGGAGATGATTGACGACGTCATCATGGGCTGTGCTTTTCCTGAAGGCCCTCAGGGCCTCAACATGGGCCGCTTGATTGTGCTACGGGCCGGCCTGCCTGTTTCCGTCCCCGGCGCCACCTTCAACCGCTTTTGTTCTTCGGGCCTGCAGGCCATTGCCACTGCAGCCCATGCCATCGCGTTCGGCGATGCCGACGTCATCGTGGCCGGCGGCGTGGAAAGCATGAGCCTGGTCCCCATGACGGGCTTCTACTACGACCCGAACCTGGACCTGGTCATGGAAATGCCCGAAGCCTACATCAGCATGGGCAACACCGCGGAGAACGTGGCCGAGAAGTTCGGCATCTCCCGGGAAGACCAGGACGCGTTCGCCCTGCGCTCCCACC
>JALXBY010000055.1 GCA_026991215.1 Anaerolineales bacterium | reverse complement strand
CGAACTTGTCTGCGGACCCCAGGGCCCGCTCCAGCCGGCGGGTTTCCTGCACCATCAAGGCCCACTCGTCGGGCGGGGTGGCGAATTTGTGGTCCGGCCCTTCCCGGCTGGGGTCGTCGGTGAAGTGCCGTTCGATGACCCGGGCCCCCAGCGCGACCGCGCCCAGGACGGTGGCCAGCCCGCGGGTGTGGTCGGAAAGGCCCAGCACCACGTCGGGCCACATGGTGCGGTAGGTCTTGAGCACGTTCAGGTGGATGTGGTCGAAGTTCTCTTCCCGGCCCGTGTAGTTCGTGTTGCACTGCATGAGCACGATTTGGTTGTTCACCTGTTTGACCAGGCGCACGGCCCGGGCCACGTCGCCGATGTCGGCCGCGCCGGTGGCCATGATGATGGGCTTGCCCTTCTTAGCCATGTACACCAGAAGTTCGGGCCAGGACATCAACCCGGACCCGGCTTTGTAAACGTCCACGTACGGCTCCAGGTGGTCCACCGCGCCGAAGTCGTACGGCGAGGAAAAGAAGTCGATGCCCACCTTGTCGGCCTCTTCCTTGAGGATGGGCGTCCACTCCCAGGGCAGGGAGGCCTCTTCGTAGACCTCGTACACCGACTTCTTCCATTCCGCCTGGTGGCTCAACTGGCGGCCCAGGGCCTTGAAACCGTAATCGGAGACGATGTAGGGTGCCCGGAAGTGCTGGAACTTGACCGCGTCCGCGCCGGCCTCCTTGGCCAGCCGGATGAGCAGTTTGGCCCGCTCCAGGGAGCCGTCATGGTTCGCGCCAATGTCCGCAATGAAATACGTGGGGTAGCCATCGCCAACCCAGCGGTTGCCGATGCGAATGGCAGGCATGGCGGCACCTCCTGTTCCACAAAGGTGGAAGGGATTATACATGGCCCCCGCGCGGCCGCGAAAGCCGGGGCCAGTCCTGGAGCAGCGCGCGGGCAGCGTTCGCACCAGCCGCGCCCAGCACCCCGCCGCCGGGATGCGCGCCCGCACCGGCCAGGTACAGGCCCTGTACCGGGGTCCGGTAGTCGGCATAACCCGGCACCGGACGGAAGAAGAACAACCGGTCCGGCGTCATCGCACCGTGGAAGATGTTCCCGCCGGTCAGCCCGTATTCGGCTTCCAGCACGTCCGGGGTGACCACGTGGGTGTCCTCCAGGATGTCCCACAAGTTCTCGATGTACTCGGCCAGCACTGCCAGCACCCGCTGCAGGAGCACCTCCCGCTGGGTGTGCCACGGACCCTGCCGGGGTCGGTACGGTACCCACTGCACGAAGACCTGAAGCAGGTGCCTGCCCTCCGGGGCCACGGTGGGGTCCACCGCGGAGGGCATGGTGCACTCCAGCAAGGGGTACTCCGGGATATCCCCCTGCAACGCCGCGGCAAAGGCGGCCCGCAGGTAGGCCCGGTCCGGCGCGATGTGGATGGTGCCCCGGTGCTGCGGGCCTGGTTCGCGGGCCGGCCAGGCCCGGAAGGAGGGCACGCCCTTGAGGGCCAGGTGCACCTTGGCCACACCAGCCGGGTAAGGGATGGCCCGGACCGCATCCAGGAAGTCCTCAGGCAGGTGGTCTGGTGCAAGGAGTTGCAAAAAGGTGACCGCGGGGGTGGCGTTGGAAAGCACGGCCCGGGCGTGGAACTCGGTGCCGTCTTCCAGGGCCACGCCGTAGACCCGGCCCTGTCGGACAAGGATTTGGGACACCCGGGCCTGGGTGCGGATTTCCGCGCCGTGATGCCGGGCGGCCGCGGCCAGGGCCTGGGTCAGGCCGCCCATGCCGCCCTGCACGTAGCCCCAGACGCCACGCGCGCCGCCGGCGGTGCCCATCACGTGGTGCAGCAGCACATAGGCGGTGCCGGGCATATCGGGCGTGGCCCATGCCCCGATGACCGCATCGGTGCCCAGGGTGGTCTTGAGGACCTCGTTCTCGAACCAGGTGTCCAGCCAACTGTCGGCATCCCCCACCAGGAGCCGCAGCATGGTCGTCAGGTGTTGCCGCAAGCCCAGGCTGCGGCGCAACCACCAGGTCAGGAACCCCAGGTCCTGCCAGGCCGGTAGCGGGAAGCGGGGCGGTGCCCGGTCCAGCCATGGTTCCAGGAGCCGCGCGATGGCCTCCAGGGTCGCCTCGTATACGGGGTAGCGCTGCGCGTCCCGGGGGCTGAATTTGGCAATTTCCCGCGCGTTCAAATCGGCTTCAGGGCCAAGGAGCAGGTAGCCGCCATCGGGCAGGGGCGTGAAGGAAGAGGGGTTCCGGGGCAGGATGCACAGGCCAAACCTGGACAGTTGCAGGTCCTGGATGATATAGGGACGAAAAAGGGAGATAACGTAAGCCAGGGTGGAGACATGGAATCCGGGGAAGACCGCTTCGGTCACCGCGGCGCCACCCACGATGGGCCGTTGCTCCAGCACCAGCACCCGCAGCCCGGCCCGGGCCAGATACGCGGCCGCGGTCAGGCCGTTGTGCCCGGCCCCGATGCAGATGACATCGTACGTTCGCATGGTTGCCTCCGAGAGCGGGCATTCAATCCGGTCGTCACCCCATAAGGTACTCGTGACATCATGCCAGGGGCAAGGACGCGGTTGAAGCCGCCTTCAGCCTTGCGGGAGCGGCCAGCAAGATTTCCAGGGGACGGTGTTATCGTGCCCGAACTCCCGCTGGGCATCGGTCTGGAAAGGTGGTGTGGGGTATACTCCCCCTCGCCCGTGGCGTGCGGGCAGTGTTCCTTCAAGTCCTATTTCCTAAAAGGAAGTCGGTCGTCCGCATGGGCAAACTGCGGCCCCTGGCTTACGCGGATTTGGGTGCAGTCGCCGACCTGCTGGAGGAAGCCTTTCGACCGGTGCTGGACGTCGAAGGCCGGGGCATGTTGCGTTACATGCGGATGCTGTACCGGCAGCGCTGGGTCCGCGGGTGGATTCCCAGGGGCCATGTACCGGAGTTGCGCCTGGTGGGTTGGGTCTGGGAAGAGGACGGACGGGTCGTTGGCCATGCGGCCCTGCATTCCCGTCCGGCAACCCGGGCGTACATCCTGGTCAACGTGGTGGTGGACCCAGCATACCGGGGCCGGGGCATCGCGCGGCAGTTGGTGCAGCAGGCCCTGGCCTGGGCCGCGAAACGCCAGCGGCCCGTGTGGCTGGAAGTGGAAGCCGAGAACCAGCCGGCCCGCCACCTGTACCGCAAACTGGGCTTTACGCACGTCACCAGCCGCGACCTCTGGCGCATCCACGGCCAGGACCTGAACCCGCCCACCTACCCCTTGCGGCCGGCGCGCCTGCCAGCCCGTGATGTGTTCCAGGACTGGCTGCGCCGGCTGTACCCCGAAGCCCTGGACTGGCGCTTCCCCATAGACCTGGGGCTGCTGCTCCCTGGCTGGTGGCCCGCCCTGCGCCGTTGGTGGGAGGGGGTGCAACTGACCCGGCGGGCGGGCCATGAACTCATCCTTTCCCTGGCCAGCAAGGGGCCTTCGCTGGCCTGGGTGTTCCCCGTGCCCAATCCCGAAATCGCCGCGCCAGTGTGGCAGGCCCTGGGCGCGTGGCTGGTCACCGTGCTACAGCCGGGCAGCCGTTACCTCATGGACCTGCCGGCCGGCCTTTGGTCCCAACCGTTGCAGGAAATGGGGTTCACCTTGGCCCGACGCATCGAAGTCTGGTTCTGGACCCCGGAAGCCGAAGCGAACGGGCAGCGCCTTCGGGTAACGAAGCCGCGGCCTTGAACGCCGCGGCGCTGCATACACCTACGTCCGAGGCCGCAGGCATGGCGGATTCCCCCTGGCCGTTGCACCACCCTCATCCCTGGAACCTGACGCCCGACGCCGCGATGCAACTCCAGCGCCGGCTGGCCCGGCAGGTTCGGGAGGAACCCCTGGCCCTGGAGCGCATCCGCACCGTCGCCGGGGTAGATGTGGGCTTCCCCCAACCCGACCGTTACCGGGCCGGTGTTGTCGTGCTTTCCTTTCCCCAATTGCAGGTGTTGGAGGAAGCCGTGGCCGAAGGTCCGGTGCCCATGGAGTACGTCCCGGGTTTGCTCTCCTTCCGGGAACTGCCGGGGATTCTGGCCGCCCTGCAGCGGCTGCGCCGCCGTCCCGATGTGTTCCTGGTCGATGGTCAGGGGAAGGCGCATCCGCGAGGCCTGGGCATCGCCAGCCACCTGGGCGTGTTGTTGGATTGGCCCACCGTGGGGGTGGCCAAATCCGTGCTGGTGGGCCGGCCGCAAGGCCCCCTGGGGGAAGCCCGGGGGAGCCGGGTGCCCCTGCTTTACCGGGGTCGCGTGGTGGGGATGCTGTTACGCACGCGAACCAGGGTAAAACCCGTGGTGGTCTCCGTGGGCCACCGGGTAGACCTGGCCGGTGCGGTGGACCTGGTGCTGGCCACTGCCCCCCGCTACCGTTTGCCTGAACCCATCCGCGCCGCGCACCGGTTGGTCTCCTCGCGTTCTGATGGGTAAACCGGCTGCCCGATTGGTATAAATACCGCAGTCCGCGGTCCGCAGTCCGAGGTCGGCAGTCGGCAGTCGGCGGGCTGCGGGCTGCGGACCGCGGATTGCGGACCACGTAGGTAGGTTCGATGCGCCGGGAAAACGTCGTTTGGTGGGTCGGTCTGGGGAGCATCCTTGTGATGGTTACCTGGATGCTCACCGGACAGGCCCTGGCCTTTTTGGGGTTGTTTCGGCTGCCCCTGGCCCTGGCCGTGAGCGCGGTGGCCGGGTATGGGGTGTTTCGGGCGTACGGGCGGGAGGGGTTGCCGGTGGTCCCGCCGCCGCGGGTCGTGTTCCCCCGGCTGCTCTCCTGGTTCCTGGGCGCAACGGGCGCCATTGCCCTGGGTGTCTCCCTGGTCCCCCTGCTGGCCTGGCCCGTACGCACCCACAAGTACCAGCCCTGGGTGCTGTGGGACGTGGTGTATTACCACCTTCCCAAGGCCGTGGATTTGTTGCAAAAGGGCCATATGTGGAACCTGGCCCTGCCCTACGGCCAGTACCCCCTGGGCTGGGAGACCTGGCTTGCCCTTCTTGTGGGCCTGCAGGGGAACGCGCTGGGCCTGGGCGTGCTCAGCGCCTGGGTGGTGGGGATGTGGGCCTTCCTCATGTGGGCCTTGCTGCGGGTCGAGGCACGGCTCCCCGCGGGGTTGGCCCTGTTCGTGGTGGGCGTGCTGGCCGTGGCTGTGCATGTTGGATGGCGGCTTGCCCCGTGGCACCTCATCAGTTTTCTCCATTTAGGCATTGGCAAGAATGACCACGCCGCTGCGGTGCTGGTTCTCTTTGGCCTGCTACATGCCCGGCCGGCGCGTTTCCACCGCTGGGGGTACTTGCTGGCCCTGGCCGGCGCGTGGGCGGTCAAGCCCTGGGCCGGGGTGGTGCTTTTGGGCCTTGGGTTGGTGGCGGTGTTGCGCCGGCCTGAAGACCGGTTGCACCGGCTGGGTGCGATGGTCGTCGCCCTTCTTCTGGGCAACCTGTGGCTTATCCGTAACCTGGTTCTGATGGGTCGGCCCATCAGCCCCATTGGGGAAGTGCTGCAACGCCGGGCCCTGCTCTGGCACGTCTTCCGCCCGGCGTTCTGGGAACTCCCCCGCTATCAGTTGCTCTTCATTACGGGCGTGGTGGCCGGGCTTGTGCTCTGGGCCGTTTTCCGGCGGGCATGGCGCACCCCTGTGGCGGTGCTGGCCTGGATGTACGCCGTGTTCCTCGTCACCCCTGCGGTGGTGCTGCCTTCGGGCGTGATGCAGTGGCGTTTCGCCCTGGCCCTGCTCTCCTGGGTGTGGGTCTTATTGGCACGCTGGGGCATGGAGGTCTGGCCCTGGACGCGCGCGCCGGCCCGGCGCCTGGCCTGGGGGTTGCTGGCCCTCGCGGGCCTGGCGGTCTGGCTTTCCTTCCCTAAGGTGCCGCAGATGTGGATGGTCGAACCCCGAGCCAGGTACATCATCGAAGACCCCTTCCTGGAGCCGGTGGGGGAAGGGCCGTACCGCAGCGTCTTCGCCTACATCGACCGGAACCTGCGCAACGCCCGCATCGAGGCCAGCGTGCCCTTTTACTACCTGTACGACCCCGACCTGACCAACCAAGGCGCGCGGCCTGGCCACTTCCCGGCCGGGATGCCCAACGCGGTGCCCCAGCCCCAGCCGACCCATCGGCTGTTCTGCGACCTCCGGTGGCAGTGGCGGGGCAACGCGCTGCCCCAGGACCCCGAAGAGGTCCAGGGCGTCCGGCGGGATTGGGAAGCCCTCGGCTACCGCATCCTGTACGTGGATGCGGCCTGCGTGCTGGCCGAAATCCGGCGCTGAGGGGGAAAGGCCTTCTCCCTGCCCGCCGCGTGTACATGACAAAACGCGCGTCTCCAACGCCTGGGGGCTTGGGTTTCGTATCTTCCCCCACGGCAATGGGTTGTTTAATGTGAGCCTGGGCAGGTGGAAACCCTGCTTTGCCCTGGCCTACGAGGGTGGATGGACGTCTGACGGCGCAAGGTGTCTCGTCCCGGCATCCCCCATGAGGAGGCAGGTGCATGAACTGGGACTTCCTGATTGCCTCGCTGATCGACGGTGTGCTGTTGGGGTTCGTGTTCGGTGTGGCGGCCATTGGGTTGACGCTGATTTTCGGGGTGATGGAGGTCATCAACCTTTCCCACGGCGCGGTGATTGCCCTGGGGATGTTCGCGGTGTATTTCGCGGTGACCCTGATGGGCGTGCATCCCTACCTGGGCGTCATCCTGGCCGCGGTGGGCGGGCTGCTTTTGGGCGTGTTGATTTACGCGATTGCGGTACACCGGGTCATCGATGCGCCCCATCTCTCCAGCCTGCTGGCCACTTATGCCGTCAGCATGATGGTCATTGGCGTGGGTACCGCCGTGTTCACCACGTCGCCCCGGAACATCCCGTTTAGCCTGGGGAGCGTGCAAATCGGCCCCGCGACCGTGCCGGTGGCCCGGCTGGTCGCGGCCCTGGCTTCCCTGGCCGTGGCCGTGCTGCTCTACCTCTTCATGCAATACACCCGGCCGGGCAAGTACATCCGCGCAGTGACGGACAACCGCGAAGGCGCGGAAATCGTGGGCATCCCCTCGGCCAAGGTCCTGGCCCTGAGTTTTGGCCTGGGCACCATGCTGGCCGCGTTCTCCGGCGCGCTCATCGCCACCATCTTCCCCTTCACCATCCTGGAAGGCGGGAAGTACGAACTCAAGAGTTTCGTCATCAGCGTGCTGGGCGGGCTGGGGAACCCCATCGGCGCGCTGGTGGGCGGCCTGGTGCTGGGCATCATCGAGGGGTTGGTCCCGGTGTTCCTGCCCACGACCTGGGTGATGGTGGTGGAATTCGTGTTGTTCGTGTTCATCCTCCTGGTGCGCCCGACCGGTCTTTTCGGGAGCACCCGCAGTTGATTCCCAATCCCACCCTGGAGCAAAGCCTGCCATGGGCAAACGAGCACAGCGGTTGTGGCAACTGGCCCTGCCCTTTTTGCTGGTCTTCGTGGTGGGCGTCATCCCCGTGCTGACGCAAAAGGACGCCCACCGGGAAACGGCCTTTTCTCTGTTGCGGGCCGTGGCACTGGCCGCAAGCCTGAACCTGATTCTTGGGTTTGCCGGGTACGTCAGTTTCGGCCATGTGGTGTTCTACGGCCTGGGCGGGTACGTCACGCTGTACCTGGTCATGCACGGATGGAACGTGTGGATGGCCATCCTGATGGGTGGCGTGGCCGCGGCGCTGCTGGCCCTGCTGGTGGGCGGCGGTATCCTGCGGCTGCGGGGGGCCTACTTCGCCCTGGTCACCATTGGCGTGAACGAGGCAATCAAGGCCTTCATCACCAACTTCCAGCCCTTTGGCGGGCCGGTGGGCCTGGAACTCAACTTCCAGGTTCTCAAGCGCTACGGCGGCCCGGCCGCGGTGCTGTGGCAGACCTATTACGGCCTGTGGTTCGTCGCGCTGCTTTTGGTCGTGGTCACCTTCTGGGTGCGGGTGTCCAAGTTCGGCCTGGGCCTGCTGGCC
>JALXBY010000054.1 GCA_026991215.1 Anaerolineales bacterium | reverse complement strand
AAGCGGTCCTGCTCCACATTGGCGACATGTACGGGGGGAACATTTCAAGGCGGCTGGGCATGGAAAAGGGCTACTTCTACATGGGCAACAAGAAGTGGCCGGAGATGGGCCAGTTCCTGAGCGAGCTCATCGATTCCCTGCCGCCAGGGAGCGTGGTCCTTTGGGACAACTCCTTCTTCCGCAGGGACAGGGGCTGGACCTGGGACAGAGCCGTCAGGTATGTCACGAAGAAATGGCCGGACAAGCACCACGCCCTGCCGTTCTGGGTCCGATATAAGCCGGCATCCAAAGTGAGGGCTTATCTCGACCGCAAGCTGCCAAAACTCGACGACCCCAAAGCCATGGGCCGGCTCTACGCCTATGCCGGCCTGGAAGCCACCCTGCCCATGCTGATCGGCCAAAGCACACGATACCCGAAGGAGTTCGCCATTGCCGGCGCAGGCCTCAGCTTCCTCTGGCACTTCCCAGGTGTCTGCGATTCAGCATGTGTCAGGGAGGTGGATGCATGGGGGGCACATAATTTGTACTATACTGCAATATCAGATAACTATTTTCTCTCTATGAGTCCATTTTTCAGCATGAAAGGGAAGTTTGTCTCTGCGGCTGGTTTATATTTAGATTTTGTAGACACTGACTCCAACACCTCCCAACCCATCCCACCAAAAATCCCCATCCACATGGCCTATCCATCTCCTTGACAGGCTGGAGTGCTTGCAGCAGGTCATTCCATCCAGAATCTTTTTATTTCTCCGATGCTAACTATTTTTCAGGTGGGGGTATGAAGAGATGGATGCTTGCGTTTGCAATCCTGGTTTTTGCTGTTTGGCTTCTTGCCGGGCAAAAATCTTCTGGCCATGAACCTGCCATCCTCACCGAACCCTCCCGGCTTATCACGATTGATTGTTGTAGTATTTATGATGACTCTTGCTGCCAACCACCACCGCCAACTTATGACGAGTGCATATGGGACCCAGATGCCTGCTATGTACCTCCTGATGATGGCGGTGGTTCAGGAGGTGGAGGTTCTGGAGGAGACGAATGCATCACTCTTTGCAACGAGTGTTACTGCGGAACCACCTGCGACCCGCCACCGCCTTGTCCGTCTCAGGAGCCTCCAGACCCATGTGACGTGCCTCCAGATCAGAATCCATGCAACGACAACAACGATTGCACAGTAGATAACTGTGATTTTGTTGGTGGCGAGGTTGTGTGTACATACACGATTAATGAGGATATAGGCTGCAACGAGGGCTGCGATGGCATAGTCGTGCAATGCGACCGAAATTACGAGGCGTACTGCATAGACCGGACAGTTGGTGGGCCGGTGAGCGTGTGCGAGGATGCTTCTGGCCTTCCTGACAACTACAACTACTGCGAAACCCGGCCGGACCATCCGGGGTGCCAGCAGCGGGATGAGGGCTGCCGGGGGGCCGTGGACAACGAGGGCGACTGCTACCCGCCTGGGGCTTGTGTGATGGATGCCAGTTGCAGCAGCGGGTGGGCAAAGGTCGAGGTGATTGGTGGAAATGCCTACTGGAGTTGTGCGAGTGCGGCAGAGTGCGGGGCTGGCGGTGGCTATGGGGTCGGCGGCTCGTCGAACCCGCTCTTCGACCTTTTGGACGTCCGGGTCGAGGTCCTGCACGATGGCACCAGGCCTGAGATGCCGATGCTGAGGGTGGAGTGTGATTCGTTTTCACCCCCCACCGCGGCCCGTGGCTGCCTCGCCCGGCCCCTCCGCGGTTTCCCATTCCCGCCAGTGGAGGCCTTCCCGGATGAAGAAGAGCAGGCCCAAAAGGGTCACGGGGAGCCAGAGGGCCGCGTGCAGCACCAGGGTGTAGGCCGCGGCCACCGGTTTGGCCACGCCGTAGGCCTCCAGAATCGCGATGCCCGGCGCATCGAAGGTGCCCACATACCCCGGCGCGGAAGGCAGAATGGTCGCCAGGTTGACCACGCCGTTCATCAGCATCAGGGCGAAAAACGAAACCTGAAAGTCGAACGCGTGCATGACGAACCAGTACTTGGCCGTCTCCAGAAGCCACACCAGCACCGCGGTGAGGAAGATCATCCAGGCCTCCCAGGGGGAACCCAAGGCCTGCAGGCCCTGCAGGAAGCGCCGCCCCTGGGCCACCAGGGGCCGGCCCAGCCGGGGCGGGAGCCAGGTCCCCAGTCGCTCAAGCCAGGCCTCTGCCTGGTTGGGGAACATCGCGCCGGCCATGAACCCGCCCAGTACGCCCAGGAAGACCACCGTCCCGCCCACCGCCAGGGAGCGGATGTCCCCCACGACCCCGGAAGGGTCCGTCAACCGCAGCACTTCGGGCAGGTTCACGAAGACGAAAAGGAGCATGACC
>JALXBY010000053.1 GCA_026991215.1 Anaerolineales bacterium | reverse complement strand
ATGACCGAGGAAACCCTGGCCTGGCTCCGGGCCGCCGGGGGCGAGCCGGCCCCCGGCCGGGTGCAGGTGGCCCCGCGCGAGGCCCTGCTGCAGGAAGCCCGCAACCGGAACCCCGGCTGGACCGTGCTCCCCATGGCCGAACTCACCCCAGACTGGCGCGCGGTGCCCATCGACGGCCAGGTCCCCCTCCTGCGCCCCTTCACGCCCGAAGCCTACCCCCTGGCCTTCCCCTTCGCCTGGGAAGGACCGGCCAACCTCGCGGCGGCCTGGCGCGAGCAGTATTCCCCCGCCAACTGGTACCCGGAACGGCTCACGGTGGTGGCCCTGACCGGCGTGACCGCTTTGGTGCGGGCCACGGCCTTTACCATGGAGGTCAAGGGCCTGACCTACCCCGCCCAGGACGTCGGACCTATCCTGCGGGCCGCGGACATCACCCACATCAACAACGAGGTGCCCTTCGACCCCACGTGCCCGCCGCCCAACCCGTACCAGCGGGACCTGCGCTTCTGCAGCGACCCCCGCTACATCCGGCTGCTGGAAGAAGTGGGCACGGATGTGGTGGAACTGGCTGGGGACCACTTCAACGACCGGGGCCCGCAGGCCGTGCTTTACACCCTGGAAATGTACCGGGAGCGGGGCTGGGCCTATTACGGCGGGGGCGCGAACCGGGAAGACGCGCTGAAGCCGGCCCGCTTCGAGCACAACGGCAACCGGATATCCTTTCTGGGATGCAACGCGAAGGGCGGCGGCTATGCCACGGCTTCGGCCACCCGCCCCGGCGCGGTAGCCTGCGACTGGCCCACCATGACCCGCCTGGTGCGGGCCGAACGCGAAGCCGGTTTCCTCCCCATCGTCACCTTCCAGCACCAGGAGATATACATGTTCGACCCACCCGAAGGCTTCAAACAGGACTTCCGCCGCATGGTCGAGGCCGGCGCGGTCATCGTGAGCGGGAGCCAGGCCCACCACCCCCATGGCATGGAACGCTACCGGGATGGCTTCATCCACTACGGCCTGGGCAACCTGTTCTTCGACCAGAAAGGCGTGGTCCCAGGTGGCGACTGGGGGTTCATCGACCTGCACGTGTTCTACCAGGGTCGCTACGTGGGCATGCAACCGGTGCTCATCCGCTTCGTGGATTTCGCCCGGCCCGAAGTGCTCTCCTGGGAGGAAGCCCGGCCGTACCTGGAACAGGTCTACGCGGTCAGCCGATGGCGTTGAGCGGGCGTTTGAGAAGGTGCGAAGCACTTTCTCAAAATCTTTCGCTTTTGGCTGGCGGCAATTTCTTGTTGTACCTTTCGGGTTTTCAAACACCCGCTGAGCGCGGAGGCCGGCGGTATACTGGGAAGGTATTTGGACGCCGCTGGGTCTCCAAATAACATGTTGGGTTACGACAAAAAGCGGCTTGCAACACGGGACAGGAAAAGCCGTACCACCCCGTAGGAGGCTCGCCATGCCCTACATCAAGGCCGTGTTTCCGGGCACCTTCGACCCGATTCATTACGGCCATATCGACATCGCGCTGCGCGCGGCCCGGCTGTTCGACGAGGTGGTCGTGGCCGTGTACGACCGGCCCTTGAAAGAACTGGTCTTTTCCCCCGAAGAACGGGTGGCCATGGTGCGTAAGGCCCTGGCCGGGCACCCCAACATCCAGGTGATGGGATACAGTGGACTTACCGTGGAATTTTGTCGTAAAATAGGGGCACGGGTTATCGTGCGGGGGCTGCGGGTGTTCTCGGACTTCGAACGGGAGTTCCGCATGGCCCTGACCAACCACAGGCTGGCACCAGAGATCGAGGTGGTGGCTTTGATTACCAGCGCCAAGTACATGTTCCTTTCCTCTACCACGGTGCGGGAGGTGGCCGCGCTGGGCGGGGATGTGAGTTTCATGGTGCCGCCCTTCGTCGCCGAGGCCCTGCGGGAGAAGTTCCGCAACCGCGCGGCGCCCTATTTCCCCGCTTCCCTGCGGGGGGAATGACGGGCACCCGGGGCCCCGCACGTTGGGCTTCCCCCAAAGCCATGAAAGGCCCATTGGGGTAGCCCAAGCATCCCACCGTTGGCGCATGGAGGCCGGGCCCATGGACCTGCAAGAACTGATCGACCGCCTGGAAGAACTGGTGCAGGAGGGCCGTTCCCTGCCTTTTTTGCGGGGGGTCCTGGTCGATGAGGAGCGGCTTTGGGACCTTATCGACCAGATGCGCATCTCCATCCCCGACGAGGTGCGCAAAGCCCAGCAAATCATGGCCCAGAAGGACCGCATCATCGCCCAGGCCCAGGAGCGGGCCAAACGCATCATCCAGCGGGCCCAGCAGGAACGGGAAGCCCTCATCGAGGAAAGCGAGGTGGTGCAGGAGGCCCGGGCCCGGGCCGAGCAGGTCCTGGAAGAGGCCCAGGCCGAGGCCGAACGCATCCGCCGGGAGGCCGAAAGTTACGCGCTACACCTTTTCCAGACCGTGGCCGCCCAGTTGCGGGATGCGCTGAACCAGGTCGAAAAGGCCATCGCGGTTTTGGAACATCAGGCGCTGGCCGCAGAGGCGCCGGCCGGGGAGGAGGGGCAGACCGGGGAACCCGAACCGCTGTAGCGGGTGCCCCAACGGATAACCCAACACGCAAGGAGGTTCTTGCATGACCGGCTTCGTCCCTCCTCCTGTGCGGAGCCTGCGGGATACTGAAATCCCCATCCTCTGGCTTCAGGACCTGGCCCTCAAAATCCTGTACTACCGGGGGTACATCACCGGCCACGATCTGGCCAAGGTCATGGCCCTGCCCTACATGGGTGTGGTCAGCGAGTTGCTGGAGGACCTCAAGAAGGAGAAACTCGTGGAAATCCGCGGGGCCCGCGGGGGTCTTGGCCCTTCCGCTTATGAGTTCGGGCTGACCGGCGCGGGCATCCAGCGGGCGCGGGAAGCCCTGGAACGCAGCCAGTACGCGGGACCCGCGCCTGTGCCCTTCCACCGCTATGTGCAGGCCATCCAGAAGCAGGCCCGTTCCCGCCCCGTGGTCCAGGAAAAGGATGTGCGGGAGATGTTCAAGCACCTGGTGCTGAAGGAAGAAATCATCCACCGCGTTGGCCCGGCCATCAACTCCGGGCTTTCGATTTTCCTCTACGGCCCGCCGGGGAACGGCAAGACCACCATCGCCCAGGCCATCGGCCGGTACCTGCTTCGGGATACGATTTTCATCCCCTACGCCCTGTACATCGGCGGGCAGGTCATCCTGCTCTTCGATTCCAGCGTGCACCAGGTGGCGGAAACCGGCGACAGCAGCCAGATGGACACCCGCTGGGTGCGCATCCGCCGGCCCTTCCTCATGGTGGGCGGCGAACTCACCCTGGAGGACCTGGACCTGATCTTCGACCCCATCAACAAGTACTACCAGGCGCCGGTCCAGGTGAAGGCCAACGGCGGCCTGCTTCTGGTGGACGACTTCGGACGTCAGCGGGTTTCCCCTCAGGACCTGCTCAACCGCTGGATCGTCCCCCTGGAAAGCCGGGTGGATTACCTGACCCTGCACACCGGTCAGAAAATCCCGGTGCCCTTCGACGTGTTGGTCGTGTTTTCCACCAACCTGCCGCCTAAGGACCTGGTGGACGAGGCCTTCCTGCGCCGTTTGCGGCACAAAATCCCCATCGAGGACCCCGGATACGAAGAGTTCCGGGAAATCTTCCGGCGGGTGGCCCAGAAGAAGGGCGTGCAGTACAGCGAGCGAGGCCTGGCCTATCTCATCCAGGAGTGGTACGTCAAAGCCGGGCGACCCCTGCGTGGTTCCCACCCCCGGGACCTGTGCGACATCCTGGTGGACATCGCCAAGTACCGGGGCATCAAGCCGGTGATGTCCCCGCAACTGCTGGACGCGGCCGCCCGAACCTACTTCGTGGCCGATTGATTGGTAGCGGACAGCCGTCAGCGGTCAGCAGGCAGCGGTCAGTGGTCAGCAGTCAGCGGACTGCGGACAGCGGACTGCGCACTGCGGACAACCGACCGCCCCTCGGTGGAGGCATGCCATGGCCAGGGATGCCACGCCGTCGTCACGGATACGGGGCAGGGCCAGGACCTGGGCCCTGCCCCGCTGCGCGGTGGTGGCCCATCGCGGGGCTTCCACCCTCCAGGCCGAGAACACCCTGCAGGCCATCCGCCTGGCCCTGGAAATCGGGGCCCATGCCATCGAGGTGGACGTCAAACGCACGGCCGATGGGGAACTCGTGCTCATGCACGATGCAACCCTGCAGCGGACCACTGGCCTGGCCAAACCGGTGCACCGCACGCCGTATGGGGAAATCGCCCGGCTGGATGCAGGCCGCAACTTCGTGCCCTATGTGGGACCGTATGCCGTGCCCCGGCTGGAAGAGGTCCTGCACACGGTGGACCAGCGGGCCTGGCTCAACCTGGAACTGACCAACTACCCCTCACCTTTGGACGACCTGCCGGAGCGCACCGCGGCCCTGCTTCAGGCCCTGGGGTACACGGAGAAGGTCTGGGTCTCCTCCTTCAACCCCCTGGCCCTGTGGCGCTTCCACCGCCGGCTGCCGGAGGTGCCTTTGGCCCTGCTGCTTTTGCCCAAACCCTGGATGACCCGCTGGCTCCCCCCGCTTCTGGCCGGGATGCCCCTGGTGGCCCTGCACCTGCACCGTCGGCTGCTCCCGTATCCCCTCTGGAAGACCTGGCAGGCCCGGGGCTACCGGGTGTTGTTCTACACCCTGAACCACGCCCAGGCCCTGCGGCAGGCCTTTACCCTGCAGGCCGATGGCGTGTTCACCGACGTACCGGGCCGCGCCCTGAGCCTGCGCGAACACCTGCGACCCTGCCAGGCCTCACGCAGAGGGCATCCCGGCACTGCATCCAGGTAGCACCCTGCCGGTCTTCCCCTTCATGCCCCATCCTCCGGCCTGGTTCCTCCTTGGGCCGCGGGGAGCCAGACCAGGCCTTTCCCCATCCGAACGCACACGCCGGAAAGGGGACACCCCCGGCACGCCGCGCCGGGGCTGCACCCCAGGGCCACCTGCCGGACCCGGCCCTGCCGCTGCAGGGTGTGCAACATGGCCCGGACCATACCCGGTGTGGTCCCCAGGGCCTGGGCCAGGTCTTCGACCTGCCAGAGGCGGCCCGGCTCCTGAAGCAACGCTTCCAACCGGCGGAGCATGTCACCCTCCCACCACGGCCCGCACGCCGTAGAAGGTCAAAGCCCCGGCCAGGAGGGAGACGGCCAGCATCAACAGCACGCTGAACACAGCCCAGCGCAGGCCCACCTCCTGACGGATGGCCGAGACCGTGGCCGCGCAGGGCACGAAGAGCATCTGCACCACCAGGAACGAGAGGCGGGCGGCAGGGTGAAGGACTTCCGCCACGTTCTGGGCTAAGGTGCTGCCGGGTTCCAGGCCGTAGAGCACGCCCAGGGTGGCGATGGTGTTTTCCTTGGCCAGGAAACTGGTCAGCAGGGCCACGGGCAGACGCCAATCGGACCAGCCCAGCCACCGGCCCAGGGGCGCGAGCCACGGACCCAGGCGGGCCAGGTAACTATCGTAGACGTCGCCACTGGGGAAATAGGACAGCGCCCAGACCCCCACGGCCACCAGCAGAATTACCGTGCCGGCCTTGGTCACGAACTCCCGCAGGTTCTCCCACACGAACAGGGCCACCACCCGCGGCTGGGGCCGGCGGTATGGGGGCATTTCCATGATGAAGGCCGCGGCCGCTTCTTCCTGGGGAAGCCACCGGTTCAGGAGCAGGCCCACGGGGAGCAGCGCGAGCAGGTTCAGGGTCACCAGGAACCAGACCACCACCGGCGCTTGTGGTCCAAAGAAGGCCGGGGCCAGGAAGGTCACCACGGCCATGCGCGCGGTGCAGGGCATGAAGGGCGCCAGGAGCACGGCCATCAGCCGGGCTTTACGGGAATCCGCGATGCGAGCGCCCAGCACCGCGGGCACGTTGCATCCAAACCCCAGGAACAGGGGGAGAAAGACCCGGCCGCTCAACCCGATGCGGGCCATGGTCCGGTGCATGATGTAGGCAACCCGGGCCATGTAACCTACGTCCTCCAGCACGGCCAGGGCCGTAAAGAACACGGCCAGAATGGGGAAGAAACTGAGCACCAGCCCCACGCCCGAAAGCACGCCCTGCAGGACCAGGTCCTGGAACCAGGCCGGCGCGGGGCGGAGCATGGGCACCAGCGCGCGGGCAAGCCCGCCCAGGAGCGCGGTCTGAAGCCAGTCGGAAAGGGGCAGGGCCAGGCGGAAGGTCAGCCAATAGACGCCGGCCAGCACGATGAGAAGCAGGGGCAGGCCCAGATACGGGTGGGTCAGGACCCGGTCCAGGCGGTCCGTGAGGGCATCGGTGGGGGAATCCGGGAAGCGGAAGCCCACCTGGAGCGCGGCCTGCACCCAGGCATACCGGGCCGAAGCCAGGTCCAGGAAGGCCTCCCGGTGCCCGTTGCCGGACCGCTGCGTTTGCAGTTCGGCCGCGAGTTCGGGGCACCGTTCGCGTACCAGGGCTTCCACCAAGGGGTGACCCTCCAGCACCTTGAGCGCGGCCCACGAAGCCGGAAAGGGCAACCTGGAACAGCGGTCCAGCAGCGCCTCCCAACGGGCCAGGGTCTCGTGCCAGGCCTGGGGAATCTCAGGCGCAGCCCGCGTGGGCCGGGGCCGGGAAAGCGCGTGGGCTATGGCCTGCAGCAGCGCTTCCAGGCCCTGCCCCCGCGCGGCCGAAACCAGAACCACGGGCACACCCAGATGCCGACGCAGGGCCTCCAGGTCGATGTGGACCCCCTGCTGTTCGGCCACGTCGGCCATGTTCAGGGCCAGCACCGTGGGCAAACCCAGGGGGAGCACATCGGCCAGCAGGTACAGACCGTACTCCGGCGCCGCGGCGTTGGCCACGACCACCACGACGTCAGGGCGCGCCTCCAGAAGAAAGCGCAGGGCCTCCCGTTCCTCTTCGGAGTGCCCGCCCAGGCCGTAGGTGCCCGGCAGGTCCACCACCAGGTATTCCCCCTGGGGGAACCGCGCCCGACCTTCCCGCAGGGTGACGGTCTTGCCCGGCCAGTTGCCCACGTGCCGGTGGATGCCGGTGAGCGCGGTGAACAGGCTGGACTTGCCCACGTTGGGCGGCCCCAGCAGGGCGACTCTGGGGACCGAAGTCCGAACCGAACGGTCTACCGTGGTCGTGGATGCACAATGCCCCATGGGTGCACCTGGGTTCACTTGTTTGGGGGAAGGGAAGCCGTCGCGGGCCGCGCAACGATGGGCCGGACCCAGACCTTTTCGGCTTCTCCCCGGCCCAGGGCCAGGCGGTGGCGCTGAAGGCGGACCAATACCGGCCCGCGGCCGACGTTGCGCAACATTTCCACCTGCGCGCCGGGGGTGAAGCCGAACACCGCCATGCGCCGGGCCAGGGCCTTGCCGCCCTGGATGGCCACCACCACGGCCCGCGCCCCTTCGGGCAGGTCCGCAAGGGGCCGCAGGCCGTTGCCGTGGTTCAGAACGTGGGGCGCATGGTCCCTCTGCATAGACCTCCTTCCCATGTGGATGGCGCCGAGGCTTTTCTGGAAGATGCCTTCATTGTAGCAGCGGGCCGAATTGGAGATTTGCGAGAAGGTTTTCACGCTTATTTGCCAAAACCACGTGGGGTACAATCGTGCCCGGTTGTCATTCCCTTGAGCAGGTGCCAAATGTCATGAAACAGGTCGCGGTTTTCGCCGCCTGGTACGCGTGGCTGAGTCTGGCCGGGTGGGTGTTCTGGCCCCTGGTCTGGCGGCTGCTGCCAGGGCTGCCCAGCCGGGGGTGGCCCTATCGCCGGGTGCTGGCTTTGTTGACATGGGGGTATCTGTTCTGGCTTCCCACCGCCCTGGGCTGGACCCCCAACACCCCGGCCACCATGGTGAGCGCGTTGCTGGCCCTGGCCCTCCCTGCCCTGGCCTGGGCCAGGAAGCACCGGCGCCGCATGTTCCGCTGGTGGACCCAGGAGGCCTTCCGGGCCCTGACCACGGAATTCCTGTTCCTCGTGGGTTTGGTGGGCTGGGCCGTGGTTCGGGCGGCCAACCC
>JALXBY010000052.1 GCA_026991215.1 Anaerolineales bacterium | reverse complement strand
TCTTCATCTTCTTCAACGCCCGCACCAACCAAATCAACGTGCTGTACAAGCGGCGGGACGGTTCCTACGGCCTCATCGAACCGGAACTGGGATGATGGATGGGAGCAGTCAGCAGTCAGCAGTTAGCGGAAAACAATGAGCGGACCGCGCACCGCCGACTGCCGACTGCCGACCGCTGACCGCCGACCGCTGACCGCCGACCACAAACCTGTGCCCCATGCACGTGCGGCAAAAGCCCCTGGTAAGCGTTGTGGTGCCCTGTTACAACGAGCGGGAGACCATTGGCCTTTTGCTCCAGGCCCTGGTAGCGCAGGACTTCCCCCACGAGGCCATGGAAGTGTTGGTCATGGATGGCGGCTCCACCGATGGCACCCGGGAGGTGCTGGCCGCGTGGCAGGCCCGGGTGCCCTTTCCCTTACGGGTGATTCCCAACCCCGCCCGGCACATCCCGGCCGCGCTCAACCTGGGGCTGCGGCACGCGCGGGGGCGCTACATCGTGCGGCTGGACGCCCCCTGCCGGCCCTTCCCCGACTACATCCGGCGCTGTGTGGACGTGTTGACCCATCGGCCCGACGTGGGCAACGTGGGCGGCGTGTGGCTGATTCGGCCCTCCCGACCGGCCTCCTGGGTCTCTCGGAGCATCGCGGTGGCCCTGGCCCATCCCGTGGGTATGGGCGATTCCCCCTATCGCCGGGTGAACCGACCGGCCGCGGCCGTGGATACCGTCCCTTTTGGGGCCTTCCCGCGGGAGGTGTTCCAGCGGGTCGGCGGCTTTGACGAAGGCTTACTGACCAACGAGGACTACGAACTCAACATCCGCCTGCGCCGGGCCGGGTACGTGGTCTGGCTGGACCCGCGCATCCGTTCGGAGTATTACGCCCGGCCCACCTTCCAGGCCCTGGCCCGCCAGTATGCCCGCTACGGCTACTGGAAGGCCCAGGTCGCGCGGCGTTACCCCGGCTCCCTGCGCTGGCGGCAGGTGTTGCCCCCGCTCTACGTCCTTGGGCTGGTGGTGCTGGCCTTAGCCGGGCTGGTGTGGCCCTGGGCCAGGTGGCTTCTGGCCCTGCAACTGGCCGGTTACCTGGGCGTTCTGGCCCTCGTCGGCGTGCGGGAAGCCTGGAAACGGCGGGACCCGGGCCTGGCTTTGGGGGTCCCCCTGGCCATGTTGCTGATGCACTGGGTTTGGGGCGCGGCCTTTTTGGTGGGGCTGTTGCGTCGTCCCCGCAGGCCGCGCGCGCCGGCCGCGCCCGGCCCTGCCCCGGAGGAAGCCCCGTGACCAGCGCGTCTTCCCCACCGCCCCGGCGCCGCGGCTGGAACCCGCGGCCGCTGGAGCGGCGCATTTTGTTGTTCCTGGGCGATGCCCTGGCCGCATGGCTGGCCTGGCTGCTGGCCAATGGCGTGTGGATGTGGGTTGCACCCGGCGTGTACCCACCGCGGACATGGCTTCCTTTCCTGTTTTCCCGGCCCACGTGGTTCTACTTCCTGCCCTTCGTGTGGCAGGCTCTGCTGGTCGAACTCTATAACGACGCCCGGGCCAACCACTGGGAGGAAACCCGCCGTGGGTTGGTGGCGGCCCTGGCCCTGGCCCTGCTGGGGTATCTGGGCCTGTACGTCTACCTGGCCGACATCCCCGGTCCGCCGCTGCTCCCACGGGTCAGCGTGGCCGCGTTCCTGGGCCTGGCCGCGGTGACGACCGGCCTCTGGCGGGCCGTGTACGTGTTCGTCTTCCTCCGCCGGGTGTTCATCCGCCGGGCCATCATCGTGGGCGCAGGCCGCCATGGGCAGGACCTGCTCCGCCTGCTCACATCCCTGAACCCGCCGCCCTTTACCCTGCTGGGCTTCGTGGACGACGACCCCGCGAAACAGGGGGAAACCATTGGCGACCTGCCCGTGTTCGGGCCTTCCCACCGCCTGCCCGAACTGGTGGACCCCCTGGCCGTCACCGATGTGGTGGTGGCCGTGCAGGGGACCATCAGCGGACGGCTCTTCCAGGCCCTGCTGGAGTTGCAAGCCCGGGGCGTGGCCGTCAGCCACATGAACGCGGTGTACGAAGAAGTGCTGCAACGGGTCCCCATCGCCTACCTGGATGCCACCTGGATGACCCGGGCCTTCCTCGACGAAGCCCGAAAGACCGTGTACTACGAGACCCTCAAGCGGCTCCTGGACATCATTGGCGGCCTGGTGGGCCTGGCTTTGTTCCTGATTCTGACCCCTTTCCTGGCCCTGTTGATTTACCTCGACAGCGGCCTGCCCATCTTCTTTTCCCAGCAGCGGGTGGGCCTGCACGGTCGGGTGTTCCGGGTGTGGAAGTTCCGAACCATGCGCCCCGACCGCCGGCGGGAACAGGGCCGCTGGGCCCGCGAGGACCAGGACCGCATCACCCGTTTGGGCCGCTTCCTGCGGCGGACCCATCTGGACGAAATCCCCCAGTTCTGGAACGTGCTTTTGGGTCACATGAGCCTGGTCGGCCCCCGGCCCGAACAGCCGGAAATCGTGGACATGCTGGAGCAACGCATCCCCTTCTACCGGGCCCGGTTGCTGGTCAAGCCCGGCCTGACCGGATGGGCCCAGGTGAACATGGGCTACGTGGGCACCTTGGAGGAAACCCGCATTAAACTCGAATACGACTTGTTTTATATCAAGCACCGCAACCTGTTCTTCGACCTGTACATCATCCTGCGCACCTTTGGCGCGGTGCTGGGCGCGCGGGGAGGGTAACGTGGAGACCGTTCTGGTCACCGGCGGCGCGGGCTTCATCGGCTCGCACCTGGTCGATGCGCTGCTGGCCCAGGGCTATCGGGTCCGGGTGCTGGACGACTTCAGCACCGGCCGGGCCGAGAACCTGCAGGCGGCCCAGGCCACCGGTCGGCTTCAGGTGCTGGAAGGCTCCATCACGGACCGGGACGTGGTGCAACGCGCGGTGCGCGGGGTGCGTTGGGTGTTCCACCTCGCGGCCCGGATTTCCGTGCCCGAATCCTTAGCGCAGCCCGTGGCCTATCACTTGGTGAACGTGGTGGGTACGGTGCAGGTGCTGGAGGCCGCGCGGCATGCGGGGGTGGCGCGGGTGGTCCTGGCTTCCAGCGCAGCCGTGTATGGGCCACCCCGTACGCTCCCCTTGAAGGAAACCATGCCGCCAGCCCCCCGCTCGCCGTACGCCTCCGCGAAGGCGGCCAACGAACTGGACGCCCAGGTGTTCACCGCGTTGGGGCTGCCCGTGGTGGCGCTGCGGTTGTTCAACGTGTACGGCCCCCGCCAGCGGCCGGATAGCCCCTACGCCGCGGTCATCCCCGCGTTCCTGGGGCGGTTGCGGCAGGGCCGGCCGCCGGTGGTGTACGGCGACGGCAACCAGACACGGGACTTCATCCACGTGCGGGACGTGGTGCGGGCTTTCCTTTTGGCGGCCAAGGCGGAGGACGCGGCCGGCCGGGTGTTCAACGTATGCACGGGCCAGGCCACGTCCCTGCGGCAGATTCTGACGTGGCTGGCCCGCACCTTCCCCTTGGCGGAACAACCCGAATACCGGCCCCCGCGTCTTGGCGACATCCCCCATTCCTACGGCGACCCCACCCTGGCCCGGCAGGTCCTGGGCTTTTCGGCCCAAATCCCCCTGGAAGCCGGGCTGGAGGAGATGGTCCATGGTCGATCGTCGGTGGTCGGTCGTCGATGGTCGGTCGTCGATGGTCGATAGTCGATCGTCGATCGTCGGTGGTCGATGGTCGTTCGTCGATGGTTGAGGGGCGTTGGGGGATATACGGACTGCGGACGACGCGCCGCAGACCGCCGACTGCTGACCGCCGACCGCTGACTGCCGACAGCCCACTGCCGACCGCTGACTACGGCGCCACGTACCAGGAAAGGATGCTCAGGAAGCGGTCGCTGCGGTCGTAGATGGGACCGAAGCGGACCCCCTGAATCTGCCGGTCCACGGCGTAGGTGTAGACCGGGTAGAACAGGGGCAGGGCCGGGAGTTCTTCGGCGAAAATCTGCTGGAAGAGTTGGTAATAGGTCTTGCGCTTCCCCCAATCCGGCGTCACCCTGGCCCGTTCCAGGAACAGGCTGGCCCGGCGGTTCTTCCAGCCTGCGTAGTTCTGGCCTTCCGGCGTCTGGGATTCATGCCAGAAGGGGTAGGGGTCTGGATCGGGCGTGCGGGTGAAGACCAGGTCGATGAGCACGGCCTGGTAGTTCCGGGGTTCCAGGTAGTTCTTGAGCAGTTCCTCGAAGGGCACGGCCTTCAGGGTGACCTCAACGCCGATGCGCTGCCAGGCCTTTTGGATGTCCTGGGCCAGCGCGGGGTAGGGTTCGGCATCGGGGAAGGCCAGTTCGAAGCGCAGGGCCGTATCCTCCTTCTTGCGCACCCGGCCTTCGGGGTCCAACAGGTACTCCGCTTCTTTGAGCAGGCGCACCGCGGCATCGGGGTCGTAGGCGTATTGGGGAAGTTCCGGGTTGTAGGCCCACGAATCCGGGAACACCGGCCCTGAAGCCACGATGCCCTGACCCTGCAGGTGGCGCCGGATCATCCCTTCCCGGTCCAGGGCCAGCAGCAGGGCCTTGCGCACGTTGATTTCCTGGAAGAAGGACAGTTCCGGGTCCCCCAGGTTGAGGTAGATGAGCGTCAGGCGGGGGCGCCGGGCGGTGTAGAAGTTCAACCCCGGCAGTTTCAGGGCTTCGTCCAGAATCTCCGGCGTGACCTCCGAGATGCCCAGGACCTCACCATCGCGATAGGCCTGCAGCGCCTGGGGCGCGTCCTCGTAGTAGCGGAACACCACTTCGTCCAGGTAGGGCCGGCCCAGGAAGTAGTCCTCGAAGGCTTTGAGGGCGACCCCCTGAATCCGGCCCCCTTCCACAATCAGGTGGTCGAACCGGAAGGGGCCGCAGCCCACGGGTTGCAGGTTGGCCGGATGGTCGGCCATTTCCTCAGGCGGCACGTTTTCCCAGACGTGTTTGGGCAAAAGGCCAAAGGTCAGGTAGTCCAAGAAGGGAGCAAAGGGTTTGGGCAGGCGGAACTGGAGGGTGTACGGGTCCAGGATGGTGACCTGGACCTGCTTCCACAGGGTGCGCCAGGTTTCGGGCACCGGCACCTGGTCGTCCTGCATCCGCTGAATGGTGAAGACCACGTCCTCTGCGGTCACGGGTTCGCCATCGTGCCAGCGGGCGCCGTTGCGCAGCGCGATGTTGTAGATTTTGGTATCCGCGGAGATGCCCCAGGCGGCCACGAGTTCGCCCTGGGGCAAGCCTTTGTCGTCGAAGGCGAAGAGACGGCAGAAGACCAGGCGGTTTACGTCCCGGTCCGGGGGGTTGTAGGCGTCGAACAGGGGGTTGAAGCGGCCCGGTCGTCCCAGCAGGGCTTCGGTATAGACGCCGCCCTCCCGCGAGGGGGCCGGGCTGGGCGTGGGGGTGAGGTCCGAAGGCACGACCCCGACCCCGCGGCGCTGCTGCATCCACCAGGCCACGCCCACCACCAGCACTAAGGTGAGGAACAGAAAAAGCACGCGGCCCGTCCTGCGGGGCCGCGGGGCAGGTGCGCCGCTCATCTTCCGTTACCCAACCACCCGGATGGTGATGATGACCAGGAGGAAGAAGATGATGCTCAGGACCACGGTAATCTGGAACATGGTCTTTTCCAGCCCGTGCCGGCCGGTGAGGATGGAACCGTAATCCGTCAGGAACAGCCCACCGCCCATGCTGCCCTTGCTTTGCAGAATCACGGCCACGATGAGGGCGATGGAGACAACCATCAAGGCCAGGTAAAGCACGGTTTCCATACCCAATACCTCCCGTTCAGGGTCCCATGACCGGGGGCATTATACCAGGCGGCCCGAAAGGGGAAAGCGGGAGATAGGCGCGGTGCCCGGCCCACCACATGCCGTCTGCCATGCGCCTCAGCGGGTCGTCATCCCCTGTATAATCTCCCTTTGCCTCACACATTTCCCCACCGCCGACCACTGTTTGCTGAGCGGGCCCACCGACTGCTGACCGCCGACTGCCGACCGCCTTTTCAACCTATCCCATCCCTGCGGAGCCAATCCACCACCACGGGGTGCAGCCGGTGCCAGGGGCCGGAGAGCATCCGGCACCGGGGCAGGGATTGCAGGAACACCCGCCCATAGCCCCGGGTGAGGACCCGGGGGTCGAAGATGACCACCGCGCCCCGGTCGGTGCGGGTACGAATCAGGCGGCCAAACCCCTGCAGGAAGGCCAGCACCGCGTCGGGCAGGGAGTACTCCTGGAAGGGGTCCTGGTACATCTCGGCCCGGGCCGCGTGCAGGGGGTCATCGGGCACGGCAAAGGGCAGTTTGCTCAGCACCAGCAGGGAAAGGTCGTCGCCGGGGATGTCGATGCCTTCCCACAGGGAACGGGTGCCCATGAGCACCGCGGGCTGGGCCTGGCGGAAGGCCCGGACCAGGTTCCGCACACTCTGGCCTTCTTCCTGCAAGAGCAGACGGATGCCCGCGGCCTCCAGGCCGGGACGCAGGGCGCGGGCCACTTCGTTCATGTGCCGGTAGGACGTGAACAGCACCAGGGTGCGCCCGCCAATCTCCCGGACCAAAGGGAGCAGGGCTCGGGCCAGGAACGCGGCGTGGTTCGGGCCTTTGGGCGGCGGCGCATCCCGCACCACGTAGACCAGGGCCTGGTTGGGGTAATCAAAGGGCGAAGGCAGGGCCAGGGTACGGGCGTCTTCCAGCCCCAACCGCGCCTGCAGGAAGGCAAAGGTCCCCGCAACCCGCAGGGTGGCCGAGGTCAATACCGCGGATTCCTTCTTGGACCAAAGGTGTTCCCGGAGCAGGTCGTCTACCCGGCGGGGCGCGCGAATCCAGGCCAACTGCTTGCTTCGGGGCCGCCATTCGATCCAGTGGACCTCTTCCTCCTGGCGGAGTTCGCCCTCGACGAAAAGGGCCTGGAAGTGGTCCCGCAGGGCCTGGGCCTGGGCGTGCAGGGTCTGAAGCCGGGCCAGCATGTCCTGCAGGGTCTCCGCGAGGTCCTCGTCCTGTTCCCGGTCCAGGTAGCGCTGCAGGAACAGGGCCAGTTGTTCCAGGCGGGCCAGCAGCGCGCGCATACGCGCCCGCGCGTCCAGCCAGGTGCGCTGGACCTCCTGCCACCAGGGTGCGGCGTAAAGGTCCGGGGTCAGCCGGATGCGCAGGTCGTAGACGAAGGACGCACGGCGGGGGTAACGGGCGTCCAGGAAGTTCAGGAACACGCCTTCCAGGGCTTTGAGGGCCTCCTGGAAGGCGAAAGCCCGTTCCACGATGCCCTGCACCAGCCGGCGGGTCTGGACCACGTCCGCGGGGTCGGCCCACTTTTGGAGGAAGAAGAGGAGCCGGCCCAGCAGGCCTTTCTGCTGGTGGCCCAGTTCCCGCATCCAGGTCCGCCAGGTGCCGGTGGAGGCCTCCTGGGTCAGGGCGTCGGTCGCGGCGGCTTCCAGGTGGTGGGCCTCGTCAATAATCAGGCGGGAAAATTTGGGAAGCACCCGGTACCCCGCGAGCACGTCCTGCATGAGCAGCGCGTGGTTGACCACGACCAGATGGGCTTCCTGCGCGGCCTTGCGGGTCCGGTAGAAGGGGCACAGGCCCTCCATCCGCTGGGCACAGGTGCGCGCGGTGCAGCCTTCATCCTCCGCGTTCAACTGCCGCCAGACGAATTCGTCCCGGCTCTGCAGGGTGAGGTCGTCGGCTTCGCCCGTGCCCTCCTGCACCAGCCAGACCAGAACCCGGCCCAGCACGCGGAAGGTGTCCTCATCCCGGGGGCCAGTGCGGAGCATATCCTGCAAGCGCCGGGGACAGAGGTAGTTCCGCTGGCCCTTCAGGGTCACGGCCCGCAGTTCCGGCCACGCCAGGGCCTGGCGCAGCAGGGGGATGTCCTTGGCCAGGAGTTGGTCCTGCAAGGCCTTGGTGTGGGTGGCAATCAGCACGGGTTCCCCCATGTGCCCGGCCCACAGCGCAGCGGGGAGCAGGTACGCGAGGGACTTGCCCGTCCCGGTCCCGGCTTCGACCATCAGGTGTTCACCCCGGGTCAGGGCCTCGGCCACGACTTCGGCCATGGCCTGTTGGGAGACCCGGTACTCATAGG
>JALXBY010000051.1 GCA_026991215.1 Anaerolineales bacterium | reverse complement strand
CGGGCAGGGGGTCGAAGGTGACCACCACGGCCCGCACCCCGGCTTTCCGGGCGTGGTCCACCACCTGGGCAATCAGCCGCTGGTGGCCTCGGTGCACGCCGTCGAACCCACCCACCGTGACCCAGGCGGCGGGCAGGGGCGGCTCCGGGAAGGTGTGCCAGACGTCCATGGGGTCCTCCATGTGGTCGGCAGTGGGCAGTGGGATGTCAGCAGTCTGCAGTCGGCGGTCAGCGGTCGGCTGTCCGCTGTCCGCAGTGCGCGGTGGGCGGTGCGTCGTCAGTGGTCAGCGGTCGGCAGTGAGCCGTCGGTGGTCAGTGCGGCGTATGGCCTGAGCGCCGCGTGCAACCAGATGGCGGAACGCGGCAGCCACGGCGTACCCCCGGATGAGAGGCGCGGCCGCCTTGAAGCCCAGGTCCCGGCTCCGGGCCTCAAGCCGCGCCATCCGCACCTGCCAGGTCCGCAGGGCCGGGGGCATCCGCCGTCGCACCCGGTGCACGCCCCAACCAGCCAGGGCCACCGCGACCAATGCCAGGCTCAGAGGGCACAGGGCGACCCCGGCCATGAGCACCACCACCGCGGCCCCGGCCTGGTCCACGGCCTGGGGGCGGAGGCTCAGGGCATAGACCACGGGGCCAAAAACGACCAGCAACAAAAGCCCGCCCCCCGCGGCCGTCAGCGCCAGATACGGCCACCAGCGCGACCGGATGCCTTCGACCTTCATGCCGCGTGCCCTCCTGTGGGTTCCACCACTTCGTATTGCAGGCCCCACGCCTCCAGGCGCTCCAGCAATTCCGGGCAGATGCCCGTGGTCTGGTTGGGGAAGTCGAACACGTACATGCCTTCGGGCACGTAAAGGACCCAGGAGAAGCGGTCCTGGCCAGGGAACTCGGTGAGCCAGCGGTGCAGCCGTTCCAGGCGTCGGGCCTCCCGTTCCACGTCGTCACCGGCCCGGATGGTAATCACCAGGCGCCGGGCCTGGGGGGCTTCCGCGGTCGCAGCCGGGGCCTGGGCCATATGTTCCGCGCCGTTGGTCCGTGGGGCCGTGGCGTCCACGGCTTCGGGTTCAGGGGCGGGTTTTGGGGAAACAGGCGTCGCGGGGGCCGCAGGTTCCACGGCCAGGGGCGCCGCCTCCTCCAATTCCTCGACCGGTGTTTCGGGCAACGTCTCCTCCGCGGCCGGTTCCTCCAGGTAGATTTCCGTGGACATGCGGTCCACCACCACCCGCGGCACGCCCACCTCCCGGTTCTTGACCCGGCCCCAGGCCATGACCACCCGACCGATCTGGCACAGGTTCTGGTACTGGGCCCAGGTCTTGGGGAAGAGGATGAGTTCGATTTGCCCGTGCAGGTCCTCCAGGAGGGCGTAGGCCATGGTCTGGCCCCGGGAGGTCCGGCGGGTTTCCACCTGGCTGATGACGCCAGCCACGGTTACGGCCCGGCCTTCAGGCAGGTCGGAAAGGCCGGTGCTGAAGGTGACCCGCTGGGCCAGTGCGTCCCGCACCGCGGCCAGGGGGTGTTCCGAAAGGAAGACGCCCGTCAGTTCCCGCTCCCAGGTCATGCGCTCCTGGAGGCTGAGGGGCTCGTCCACGCGGGGGAGTTCGAAGTCGTCCATCTCCTCGCCGTTCCCGGCCACCGCGAACAGGGCCAGCTGCCCCCTGGCCCGGGCCCGGTGGGCCCGGTCGCTGGCGGCAAGCAGGGCGTCCAGCGCGGCGAGCAGGGCCTTGCGGCTTCCGAAGGCATCCAGAGCGCCCACCCGAATCAGGCTTTCCAGGGAACGTTTGCCCACCTGCTTGCGCAGGTTGACCCGGCGCATCAGGTCGCCCAGGCTGCGGAAGGGGCCATCGGCGGCTCGCGCTTCCAGCAACGCGTCCACGGCCTGCCGGGCCACGTTCTTGACCGCGCCCAGACCAAAGCGGATGCCTTCTTTGCCCGTGGCCGGGTCCTTTTCGATGGTGAACTCCCAGTGGCTGTGGTTGATGTCCGGCGGCAGCACCGGGATGCCCATCCGCCGGCAGTCGGCCACGTACGCGGCCACCTTGTCCGTATCGTGCATGTAGACGGAAAGAAGCGCGGTCATGTACTCCAGGGGGTAGTGGGCCTTGAGGTAGGCGGTCTGGACCGCAATCATGGCGTAGGTGGCCGCGTGGCTCTTGTTGAAGGCGTAGGAGGCGAAGTCCCGCCATTCCTCGAAGATGGCCTCGGCCACTTCTTGGGGGATGCCCCGTTCCACCGCGCCCTTGATGAACTTCTCCCGGTAGATGGGGATGAGTTTGCGCTTCTTCTTGGCGATGGCCCGCCGCAGGTGATCGGCCTCCGGGCCGGTGAAGCCCGCGAGCCGGCGGGCCGCGAGCATCACCTGTTCCTGATACACCGGGAAGCCATAGGTCTCGCCGTAGATGGGTTCCAGGCTGGGGTGCAGGTAGGTCACTTCTTCCTTGCCGTGCATCCGGCGGATGAAGGGTTCGATGAAGCGCATGGGGCCGGGCCGGTACAGCGCAACCATGGCGATGACGTGGCGCAACTCCTTTGGCTGCATGGCCACCAGGTAGCGGGTCATGCCCCGGCCTTCCACCTGGAAGATGCCCGCAGTCTCGCCCCGACCCAGCAGGCGGTAGGCTTCGGGGTCATCGATGGGGATGGTCTCCAGGGTGTATTCCTTGCCGTGGCGCGCCCGAATCAGGTCACAGGCCCGCTGCATCACGGTAAAGGTGGCCAGGCCCAGCACGTCCACCTTGAGCAGGCCCAGGTCCTCCAGGTCGCCCATCTCGAACTGGGTCACGGCCCGGATGGGCGATTCCTGGTTGTCGGACGTTGGCCGGTGCAGGGGGATGTGCTCGATGAGGGGGTCCGGCGTGACCACCACGCCCGCGGCATGGGTGCCCACGTTGCGGATGACGCCTTCCATCTGGACCGCGGTGTCCAGCAGGGTCTTGTAGGGTTCCTGCTTGTAGGCTTCCACCAGTTCGGGCACGGGCAGGTGCAGGGTGTCTTCCTCTTCTTCGTCTTCCTTCTTGGGGCGGCCAAACAGGGCTTCCTTGAGGGTCACGGGCTTGCTGGGGATGTGGGGGATGGCCTTGGCCAGCCGGTCCACTTCCTGCAAGGGCACGCCCATGATGCGGCCCACGTCCCGCACGGCCATCCGGGCCTTGACCGTGCCGAAGGTGATGATTTGAGCCACCTTGTCCTCGCCGTACCTGTCCTTCAGGTACTGGAGGATGACGTCCCGCCTGTCGTCGGGGAAGTCCAGGTCGATGTCGGGCATGGTCATGCGGTCGGCGTTCAGGAAGCGCTCGAAGAGCAGGTCGTACTCCAGGGGGTCCACCATGGTGATGCCCAGGGCATAGGCCACCAGGGAGCCGCCGGCCGAACCCCGGGCATTGGTCCAGATGCCCTGCTCCCGGGCGAACCGGACGATATCCCACACGATGAGGAAGTAGGTGTCGAAGCCCATGCGGTGGATGACGTCCAGTTCCTCCTCCATGCGGGCCCGGACCTCGGGGTCGTCCGCGCGGGGGCCGTAGCGCCGGCGCAGGCCTTCTTCCACCAACCGGCGCAGCATGGCATCCGGGGTTTCGCCGTTGGGCGGCTCGAACCGGGGCAGGAAGAACTGGGGCCGCAGGCCCCGTTTTTCCCGCAGGGAATTGAGTTCCCATTGCAGGTCCTGGGCCATCTCGGCCACTCGCAGGGTGTTGCTCAGGGCCTCGGGCACTTCGGCGAACAGTTGTTTCATCTCTTCGGGGGAACGGAAGTAATACGTGCCCCCCATGCGCATGCGTTTGGGGTCGTCCAGGCTCTTGCCCGTCTGAATGGCCAGGAGCACGTCGTGCCGGGCGGCATCCTCAGGCCGGAGGTAGTGCACGTCGTTGGTGGCCAGGAGGGGCAGGTCGTATTTGCGAGCCCAGGAGACCAGCACCCGGTTGACCCGTTCCAGTTCGGGGACGTCGTCATGCCGTTGCAGTTCCACGAAGAACCGCTCCCGGCCGAAGAGGTCGATGAACCAGCGCAGGTGCTTTTCGGCCTCCTCCAACCGCTCCCGCTTGATGTGGTCGGGCACGATGCCCGAGAGGCATCCGGTGGTGGTAATCAGGCCCTCGTGGTGCTGGGCCAGCCACTCGAAGTCGATGCGGGGCTTTTGGTAGAAGCCCTCCAGTTGGGCTTTGGTGGCCAGCACGAAGAGGTTCCGCAGGCCCTGGTCGTTATAGGCCAGGAGGAGCAGGTGGTAGATGGGCGCGTCCTTACGGCGCACCCGGTGGTCGGGCGTGAAGTAGGCTTCCATGCCCAGGATGGGGGTGATGCCCGCGTTGTGCGCGGCCCGGTAGAAGGCCACCAGGCCGTAGAGCACACCGTGGTCGGTCAGGGCCACTGCGGGCATGTTCATGGCCTTGGCCATGGCCACCAGGTCCGCGACGTCGGCCAGGCCGTCCAGCAGGGAATACCGAGAGTGCACGTGAAGATGCACGAACATGGCGACCTCCAGAGCAGTCGGCGGTCGGCAGTCGGCAGTGCGCAGCGGGCGGTGCGCGATGGGTCGTTTGCGGTCGGGCCGCATCCAGTATACACGAGGTGTTGGGGGGCGCGGTGGGCTGTCCCACAGTCGGCAGTCGGCTGTCAGCGGTCAGCGATGCGCGGTCTGCGCACCGCGCGGGCCAAAACACCAAACAGGCCCGGGGACTTCCACCGGGCCTGTGGTTCGTTTTGTGGGTTTGGGCACCGTGGGGCTATGGGTAGTTGGCCACGGGCTGCGCGTTGCCCTGCTCGTCGAAGGTGTACACGGTGTAAGGCTGGACCTGACCGCCGGGCACCTCCATGCCGGGCGAACCAACCGGCATCCCCGGCACCGCAATGCCCTTGACCGGCGGCCGCTCCTTGAGCAGCCGCTGCACCTCCTGGGCCGGCACGTGGCCTTCTACAACGTACCCATCCACGATGGCAGTGTGGCAGGAAACCATGTTGGGGGGCACACCATATTTGGCCTTGAGTTGCTGCAACGCGGCGGGCGAAAGGTTGACCTCCCGAACCTGGAAGCCCGCCTGTTGCATGTGCTCGGCCCAGGCCCCGCAGCAGCCGCAGGTGGGGGATTTATAGATGGTCACGACCGGTGGGGTATTCCCCGTGGTGCTTCCTCCATCCTGGCCCTGGCATGCGGCCAGGGAAAGCACCGCCAGGCCCACAATCAACCAAAGCCAAAGGGGTTTTCGGCGCATTGCCTCGCCTCCGGTGGGGGGAATCCCGGCCAAGACCGGGCAACGTGGGGACTGCCTTGTGTCCTGTGGCTTCATTGTGCCACCGTCTTCCCCCGTGTTTTGGCCAAATGGCGTAGGTGATTTGGCGGATGACGAATGTCAGGGGTGGTCGTTCGTCGTTCGTCGGTGGTCGATGGTTGATAGACGATAGACGACAGCAGTTAGCAGTTAGCAGTTAACCGTTAGAAGTTCGCTGGCCGCTGGCCGCTGACTGCCGACTGCGGACTGCGGACCGCGGACCACGCCCTCATCCTTCCGGTATCTCCGGGCGCCAGCCCCAATCCAAATGTTCCGGGAAGATGTGCGGGGCCTCCACGAAGACACCGCGGGCCGTGGTGGCCACTTCCCCATCGGGCAGGGTGATGCGCCCTTCGGTGAAGACTTTCTTGCCTTCCCGGCCCACCACCCAGGCTTCTACCCGCACCGGTGCGCCCAGGGGCACGGGCTTGAGATACCGGATGTGCAACTCGCCCGCCAGCACCCGGTGGCCCGCGCTCCATACGGCCGCGCCCATGGCCTCGTCCAGCACCGCGGCCAGCGCGCCGCCGTGGGCATAACCGGGTGGGCCTTGCTGGGCCAGGGTGAAGGTGTGTTCCGCGAAAATCCGGCCGTCTTCGTACCACCAGCGCAGGCCAAAGCCCTTGGGGTTCTCGCTGCCACACACCAGGCAGGGACCGTGTTCAGGGACGGGGATGGGCATGACGTTGCTCCTTACAGGGGATGGTGTATGCACGTTCAGCCGACATCCTTCAGCGGCTGCGGAGGGCCGGAAGCCTAAGGGGCAGCATCAGACCCAACGGCACCAGGGCGCACTGCAGGCCGCCAAGCCCTGCGCCGGCAACGTCCTTTTGCAGCAGGGCCACGAAGAACAGCGCCACGCCGCACACTGCGGCCACGCTCAGGCCACCGAGCAGGCCCAGGCAGGTAGCCTTCCCCTTGCCGAACCACAACCCCAAGGCCCACACCAAGGGAAGGCCGAACACGATGGCCGGAATCGCAAACGCGGCCGGCGCGATTTCCTGCCCCTGCATGGCCGAGGCCGTCATGGAAGCGTAGGCCAGCACCAGCAGCCCGCCGGAGAGGACCATCACCACCAGGGCCAGCACGCGTCGGGTGTTCATGGGGAGCCTCCCAAAACGTCCCATCCACCACCGGATACGTCACGGCGCCGAAGCCACCGGAAGCCAGACCACGACCTGCCGGGGCGGTAAGGGCACCCAGGGCCACCAGGCGGGGGAAAGGGCGACCTGCGCAGGCCCCGCGGCTTCCGGCTGCCTGGCCCAGAGGTTCCGGACCCCTTCCGGTGTGCGCAGGGCCATCTTACGGTACAGGGCCGACGCGTCCGGGATGGTCACCGTCCACCAGCGGGCCAGGAGCATTGCGGGCATGGGCGGGTCTGCCCGACCCTTGGGGACCTCCAGGCGGGCCTGCAACGTCGCGGGGAGGCCCTGCTGGTTCGGCCCCAAACCGGCCCGCAGCCGGGCCAGAGCCAGGGCCTGCACCGTGGATCCGGCCGCGACCCAAAAGCACCAGCGTTCCCGCAGGGTGACCCGGGCCTGTTCCGCAGGCCGGCCGGGGGCCGGTTCCACCTGCTGTTCCACCAGCACCACCCGCGCCGGGTAGGGGAGGGCCAGGTCGCCCCGCGCCAGTCGGGTTTTCAAAAGGTCGCGGGCCTGGGCTTCCCGGTCCGGCCGGCCCTGCTGCACTGCACGCGCGACGTCGGCTTCGGTCACCGTGGGCAGACGCTGGTCGCGGCCGCCCCGCATGGGTTCGGGGTTGCGGGCCAGGACCTTGCCGCTCAGGGGTTCGGGCAGGAACCAGGTCAGCCCGGCCGGCAGGTTGCCCACCGCACCCGGCTGCATGGCCCGCACCGGAACCAGGGCCACCCCGGTGGGGCCTGCCGCCAGCGTCGCCGCTTCCTCCAGCACGAAAGGTGGCCCCTGGGCCGGCCGAACCTGCAACCCGGCCGGCAGGTATACGGGGTCCGCGGTCAGGTTTTGGAAAAGCAGGCGGCCCCGGGCCGCCTGTTGTGGCAGGGTCACCCGGCCCGTGGCCCGGACCTCCAGCGCGCTTTCCACCACCACGCAGCGCTCCTGCAGGGGGAGGACGTCTTCCCCCAGATCCGCGTTTTGCCCGGCGGGCGCCAGGCGCACCGGGAGCCGCACCTGGGCTTCCTGGGCCTGAACGGGCAGGGTGATGGTGGCTTGCGGCCAGAGGAAAAGGAAGAGCAGCGCCCAGGCCGCCGCGAGCAGGGCCACGACCCATCGTGGGGTGGGGCCTGAAACCGTGGCGGCCTGCAACGCCCGCTTCCACATGCGGAAAGCCTCGCGGCCCCGGACCTGCCGACCCGGCCGCCACCGCTCCACCTGGGGCCAGGGCCGTTTTTCGGCCTGCTCCCGCCGGCGGAATACGGGAAGCCCGGCTTCCCTGGCCCAGCGGGCCAGCCGGGGGTTCGTGGTGACCACCGCGACCTGCAGGCCCAGGTCCCGGGCGCGGCGGGCCACCCGCCGCCACGGTAAACGACCCTGCATCCAGGGCAGCCGGGCCGGGGTGAGCAAAAGCGCTCGTTCCGCCTGTACCCGATGGAGGCGGTCCAGCAACCAGGGTACGTCGGCATCCCGGGGGAGCCAAATCAGTTCGGTGGCCATGGGGAGTCGGCTGTCCGCAGTCGGCGGTCGGCAGTGAGCAGTCTGCAGTCAGCGGTCCGCGGTCGGTGGTCGGCAGTGAGCAGTCCGCCTCCACTGACCACTGACCACTCACCACTGTCCACTCCCAAGTATAGTCCACGGGGGCCGTGGTCAGGAGATTCCGGTACAATTGCTGCCGATCTGGACCCAGGGAGGC
>JALXBY010000050.1 GCA_026991215.1 Anaerolineales bacterium | reverse complement strand
GCTTTGCCCTGGTCCGCGTAGTTGCTCCCGGCCAGGATTTTCGGGTCGGGCACCCGGTAGATGCCCCGGCGCTCCTTCACCAGTCGCAGGAAGGGGTTCTCGGTCACGGCCTTCCGGTACGCCCGCCACAGGTCCTTTTCCGTCACCCCCGGTTTGACCCAGGCGTGAACCGTGGCCATCGCGCCCCGGACCAGGTCCACCGAGGTCATGGTCAGGTAGACTCGTTCCACGCCCAGTTCCTGCATGACTTCCGCGGTGTGCCGGTGGCCAATGGGCGCGTACGTGCGGACCACGCCCGCCCGTTCCGGATGGTGGGAGCCAGGGTTCGGCTCGGCCCCGCCTTCCGAAGACCCCACCTTGACCTCGCCGATGATGCCCCGTTCCAGGTCCACCAGGCCGGCCTGCACCGCGGGCCACAGGGCCAGGATGGTCGCGGTGGCGTTGCACCCCACCCCGCTCACGTACCGGGCCTGGCGCAGTTCCTCCCGGTGCAGTTCGGGCAGGCCGTAGACGAAGCGGGGCAGCCATTCTGGGGCCGCATGGGGATGGCCGTACCAGCGTTCGTACAGGGCCGGGTCCTTCAGGCGGAAGTCCGCGGAAAGGTCGATGACGTACCTGCCCAGGGAAGCCCACCGGTCGATGTGCTTTTGGGCCTCGCCGTGGGGCAGGGCCAGGAACAGCACGTCCGTGGGTTCCAGCGCGTCGGGATGGACGAACTTGAGCCGGGTGCGCTTGCGCAGGTTGGGATGCACCTGATACACGTAGTACCCCGCGTACTTGCGGGACGTCGCCTGCTGCACTTCCACATGGGGGTGTCCCAGGAGCAACCGCAGCAATTCGCCGCCGGTGTACCCCGAAGCCCCCACGATGGAGACCCGTACACGCTCGGCCATGGCACGCCTTCCTCCCATCAGGGTACGCATGGGCGCGTCCGCGCCCTGTCATCCTCTGGTGAAAACGCCGCCAATTATAACGAAGCCTCCTGGTCGCGCCCCCGCACCTGCTGGAGCAAACGGTGGAACAGGGCTTCGAAGGCCTGGGCCGTCTTTTCGGGGCGGAACATCTCCCGCACCCGGTCGGGGTCCCCGCGGTAGGCTTCGGGGCGGGAAAGCACCCGAATCAAGGCCTGGGCCAGGCTTTCGGGGTCGCCCACTTCCGCGATTTCCCCCATGCCGGTCATGCGCACGGGCTGGCGCACGCCGGGGAGGTTCGAGGCCACCACCGGGACGCCGTGCATCATGGCTTCCACCTGCACCAGGCCAAAGGCCTCGGTCGAGTTCAGGCTGGGCAGCACGAGCACGTCCAGGTTGCGGTAGAAGGCGGCCATCTTCTCGGCCGGCAGTTCGCCCAGAAAGCGCCAGTGCCCCCGGGCCTCCCACGCACGGGCCAGGGGCAGGATTTTCCGCCGATACGCCTCTTCCCCCAGGACGTTTTCGTACGGCCCCGCGTACCAGACGATGGCGTTGGGGAAGCGCTCCAGCACTTGAGGCAGGGCCGCAAGAAGCACGTCCACGCCCTTTTCCGCGGCCAGCCGCGCGGCCATGCCGATGACCGGCTGCCGGCCTTCGGGGTTGAAGCGGCGGGCCAGGTCCTGGACGTCTTCCGGTTTGGGGTCGGGCAGGACGACCGGCGGCAGGATGGCGCTCACCTTGTGCATGTAGCGCCGCAGGTAGGGCGAGTGTTCCGCATAGTCCTGGGTGTAGGTCACGATGTGGTGGGCGAAGCGGGCCGCGAGGTGGTCCATCACATGGACTGCGACGTTGGCCACCCGGTTGAACCAGCCGGGCGGCAGTTGGACGTCGCAGTGGTAGACCAGGACCGTAGGCCGGCGGAACAACCGTCCCCGCAGCGCGATGCCCGCGGCGTCGAACTGGGGCAGGTGCAGCAGCACCACGTCGTGGGCCAGCACCTGGCGGGTGGCCTCCAGGCCCAGGGTGGGCTGAATCACCCCCTTGCTCACCCGCAGGAGCACGGGCATCCGCAATACCCGCACCCCGTCCCGGACCTCTTCGCGGGGCAGGCGCCGGTCGTACCGGGAGGTCAACACCGTGACCTCATGCCCCCGCGCGGCCAGGGCCACGGCCAGCCGTTCCGCGTAAATGGTCAGCCCACTGGTGTGGGGCCGGTAATAGGTCAAGCCAACGAGAATGCGCATGGTCCGGTCCCCCGCCCTACGCGTCTTCCCCCGACCCGGAGGAGGGTTCTTCCGCGTCGGAGGACGCGGCGTCGTCCGCGGGGGCCGGGGCTTCGCCTTCTTCCCCCGCAAGTTCGGGCATGGACTTTTCGATTTCTTCCGGGCTTTCGCCCCGTTCCAGGCGGGAGACCACCTCTTCCAGTTCCGGACCCAGGTCTTCGCCCAGTTCCGCGCTCATGGCCCGGAT
>JALXBY010000049.1 GCA_026991215.1 Anaerolineales bacterium | reverse complement strand
GGTGTGGTGGGTGTTCAGCCCTTCGAACACCCACCACACCGGTGCGGAAAGCACGAACAACTCCAGGTACTTGCGCCGCGAACGGGCCACCAATGACGTGCCCAGGGTCCGGAAGGCCAGCGCGTCCATGGTCAGCGCGTAGCCCAGCCACAAGGGGAAGAAGGCCCAATGGGTACGCAACCCCGGCCAGAACCAGTTGATGGGCCAGAACACCGCGATGAGGGCCAGGCCCAACCATCCCCAACGGGGGAAGCGGGCACGGGTGCCAATCCACACGCCCTGCATCGTTGAACCTCCACATGGTGGCCGCGAGCTGTCCCTTGCTCCTGGCCAACCGTGCCCCGCGGCGCCCCCGTCCGCTACGGCGTGATGCCCAGGTAACGCAGGCCGTAGAGCACGTCAGGGGCCTTGGGGTTCCACTTGTACGCCTGTCGGAACGCGGCCTTGGCCGCTTCGATGTTCCCTCGGCGGTACTCCAGCCAGCCCTTCCACACCCAGGCCTCTTCGGATTCCGGCGTAATCTTGAGCGCGTACTCGATCAGGTCTTCCAGGTCCTTCAGGCGGAAACTGTGGAAATAGGCGAAGAAGGGGCCGAACTGGTACCGCAACATGCGCTGGGGCAGGCCGATGCGCCGGGCCTCGTCGTAGGCCTTGGCCGCCTCCGCCCAGCGCTCGAAGTACACCAGGTTCGTGCCCAGGTTGAACCAGGCGTAGGCGTCCTCTGGGTTGGCTTCGATTTCCTTCCGGGCCTGTTCCAGGGCAATCTTGCGGCTGGATTCCATGTCCCGATAGGGACCCAGCAGGGCCATGACCTGTTCCCGCATGTTGGAAGGATAGACCACCACGAACACCCGGTTGAAGGCCTTCCATTCCGCGTCCAGTTCTTCGTAGGTCATCCAGCGCTTGGGACCGTCGTTGGTATCCCATACCAGGAACTGGCCCTTCTCGTCGTCGTAAGCAATGGGCAGCAGGTAGTGGCCGGCCCAGCGGTCGTCGTTGCGCCAGGCCCGGTATTCAAGGTAGAACCCGGTTTCAATCATGACCGGCATGCCCGCGGCCAGGAAGCGCTTGATGACCTCGATGGTGCCGCCTACCCGGTAGATGGCTTCCATCCCCGGCACCCGCTGGTTCACATAGGCCACGATTTCCTCGACGTTCACGTTGCGGTCGCGTGGGTTGGGCCGGAGTTCCCGGCTGATGTCGAACTGGTCGCCCGGCCAGCCCCACCAGTTGAGGTACTGGGCCAGAGTTGCAGGGCCGCAGTTGTTCAGGGCCTGTCGCTCCCACCGGGGCGGTTCAGGGAGCATCACCCGCGCCGGCAGGGGCGTTGGCGTGGGGGTGGGTGTAGGCGTGACCGTGGGGGTCGGCGTCACCGGCGGCAGGGTAGGTGTGGGCGTGGGCGTTGCCGGTGGCAGCGTTGGCGTGGGGGTGGGTGGCATGGCCGTTTCAGTTACCGGTTGAGGGGTAGGTACACCCTCTACCGGGTCCAACGACAGCCGGATCCGGGTCTCCAGGAAGTCCACCCGCCAGTAGAGCCGGGTGTACACCGGCGGCAGGTAGTACACGCCCCAGCCCAACAGGGCCAGGGAGAACAGGCCATAGACCCAATCGGTCCGGCGGGGGGCCGGGGCCGCGGGCGTACGCCACGTTCCGCGGCGCCAGGCCTGCCACGCCCGGCGGATGTAGGATACCCCCCATATACAGGCCAGCACCCAAAGCAGCCAGAATACGAGGGGCGGTTGTTCCCAGTACATGGCTTCACCTTCCACCCAGAATGTTCATGCGCCCATGCATTATAGACAGACTGGCGTGGGGGTAAACGGGGCCTTCTCCCGTTCCACCCCGGCACTTTGGCGGAGAATGCACGACCCCCGGGCCGCTTCGTATAATGGAAGGCCCTCCATTCCCCCTGGCGAGGTCGCGTCATGGCCGAAGTTACCATGGTCAGCCGTCCCCGAAACGAGGTCGATTTGTTCCTGGAAAGCGGTCCCATCCTGCGGGGTCCCCGGGGTGCCCGGCTGGAGGCCTTCCTCAAGCCGGTGGAAGACCTGTTCCCCGCGCCCGTGATGGCCGCGGTGGTCAATGGCGTGTTGCAGGAACTCACCGTGCCCGTGAACCTGGAGGCCTTCGTTCGACCCGTGACCCTGGCCGACGAGGATGGGATGCGTATTTACCGCCGGTCCCTGGTCTTCCTGTTGGAAGTGGCCTTTGCCCGGCTGTTCCCCGAAGCCAAGGTGTGGGTCGAACACGCGGTGGCCTCGGGGGGGTACTTTTGCGAGGTCAAAGGTCGTCCGTCCCTCACCCCGGCGGAACTGGCCCAACTCGAGGCCTTGATGCGGGACCTGGTGGCCCGGGACCTGCCCATCCACCGGGAGGAAGGGCC
>JALXBY010000048.1 GCA_026991215.1 Anaerolineales bacterium | reverse complement strand
GCCACAGGAGAGCGCACAGCGACGCCATGGAGCATCCCCGGCACATCGAGGTCGTCGACGTAGAGGGCTTTGCCGCTGACTTTTTCCAGACCGTCGTCCCGGGGGGGCGTCTGGCCGATCAGAGAAGGATTCATCGTCTCTCTTGTTATCCACGAAGCAGAAGGCACACTCTACACCATCCCCCGCTTCCCATGTAGACTGTCGCCCGTCCCGTGAGAGTTCCGGGACAATTCGGGGCCGATCTTAGTTGGAGCCCCCAGTCCGCCCACGAGGAGAAAGCCGTGAAAGTCGAAGTCACCAGGATCAAGCAGCATGCCATTGTCCACAGCAATGTGGGTGCGGATAAAGGCCAGATTGATGGCGTTGTCATCAAACAGCTTACGAGCTGGCCGGACGACCGGGGCTTCTTCCAGGGGGATGGTGCGCGCCCGGCCATGGTCCCGATGCCAGTTGGAGACCAGGTTGTGGGCAATCCGGTACAGATAAGCGCTAAAGGCCAGCCCCCGGTACTCGAAGCGGTGGATGTTCTGCAACGCCCGGAAGAAGGTGCGGGCCGTCAGGTCCTCGGCTTCCTGAACGTTCTGCACCCGGTAGAGGATGTAACTGTAAATTTGACGCACATAGCGCCGGTACAGCGCGCCGAAGGCTTCCCGGTCCCCGTCCGCGGCCATGCGGACCAACTCTTCATCGGATTTGTCATCGTAAGCATTGGGGGGCGAAAGCACGAAAGGGGCTTCAGGCATGGCGCTTCTCGGCGGGCGTTGGTTTTTCCAAAACCAGGCGGAAGAACCCAAAATGGGTATCCAGGGCCACAAGGCGGGCTTCGGGGAACAGGTCCCGGATGCGGTGCCAGGGGAGGAAACGGCTGCGCATGAGCAAAGCCCGCTCGAACCACGGGACCCACCGTCCCACGGGGTGTTCCACATCGGGTTCTTCTATGATAACCCGACCGCCAGGCCGTAGCACCCGCCAGACCTCCTTCAACCCCCGTTCCTGGTTCGCGAAGTGATGCAGGGCATCCACGATAATGACCCGGTGGAAGGCGGCATCGGGGAAGGGCAGGTGTTCGGCCAGGCCCCGGACCCGATGCCAGTGGGCCTCGCGCGGGGCGGCCTTGAGCATGCCTGGCGAGGGGTCCACCACCACGGCCATGACCTCTGGGGGCAGGTGCTGCACCACACGGCCGGTGCCGCCGCCCACATCCAGGACCCGCATCCCCGGCTGCAGGCCCTCCCGCAGGCGGTCCAGGCCCCGGGGCGGTCGGCGGTGGAGCAGCCGGTAAACCTGGGGCACCAGGATGTCGAAGTGGAAATCATGGGTGGACGTACGGCGCCAGGCCAGGAACGCCGCGCCCAGGGCCATGCCCACCAGGTCCAGGCCCAGGTCCCGGAAGGCATCGGCCAGGCCACGGAAGGGGCCAAAGCGGGCTTGCAGGGCTTCCTGCACCACGGCCAGGGCCAGCAGGCCCAAAAAGACCCGACGCCGGCACCGCCTGGGGCAGGGGTTAGGGGTCACCAACGCCACCGCAATGGCAAACAACAACACATGCAACAGGGCCTGCATCCCCGGCACGGCCAGCACCCGCAGGAAAGCCCGCCATACCTGGGGCCGGGCCTGGGCCCAGGCCTCAAAGGGGAAGAGGATGAAGCCCATCCACAGCAGCGCCAGCAACCAACGGGGGATGCGCATGGACACGTCCTGTTTCCAAAAGGGGGTACCAGCCTTACCGGGGAAGGAGGAGGGACCCTGCGGCGTGGCGTCAGCTCATCCCGCCATCCACCACCAGCACCTGGCCGGTGATGTAGCTGGCCCGGTCCGAGGCCAGGAAGGCCACGGCATAGGCCACTTCTTCCGGCGTGCCTTTCCGGCCCATGGGCACCATTTGGAGCAACTGTTGTTGGGCCGCTTCGGGGACGTCCTTCCAGATATCGGTATCGATGAACCCCGGCGCCACCGCGTTGACCGTAATGTTGCGATTGGCCACCTCGCGCGCCAAGGCCTTGACGAAGCCAATCTGCCCGGCCTTGGAGGCCGAGTAATTCGTCTGCCCGGGGTTGCCCATGATGCCGGCCACCGAACTGACCACGATGATGCGGCCATATCGCCGGCGGAGCATGTGCCGCAGCGCGGCCTTGGTGCAGTAGAAGGTGCTGTACAGGTTGGTTCGGATGACCAGGTCCCAGTCTTCCGGGGAAAGGCGGAGGAGAATCTGGTCCCGGGTGATGCCCGCGTTGTTGACCAGGATGTGCAGGTCGCCGAAGGTATCTAAGGCAAAGCGGATCAACGCCTGGGCCTGTTGGGGGTCGGCAACATCGGCCTGGAAGGCTTCGGCCCGCCCCCCGGCTTCCCGAATGCGGGCCACGACTTCCTGGGCCTGGTCCGCGCTTTTGTGGTAATTGACGACCACGGCCGCGCCCTGCCGGGCCAGTTCCAGCGCGATGGCCCGGCCAATGCCGCGGGATGCACCGGTAACCACGGCTACCCGTTGGGCCAGTTCACCTTCCATAACTGAAAACCTCCTGTTACCCCAGGGTTGGCACGAAGAGGGTGCGCCGCTCTTTGTCCCGCTGGTACTTCAACCGTTCGATGTCGGCATCCACCATCATCTGGATGAGCTTCTCAAAGGAGACCTGGGGTTTCCATCCCAGCTTGGTCCGGGCCTTGGTGGCATCGGCCACAAGCAGTTCCACGTCCGCGGGCCGGAAGTAGCGGGGGTCCTGTTTGACGAACTCGCGGTAGTCCAGGCCCACGTAGCCGAAGGCGATTTCGCACAGTTCGCGGACCGAGTGGGCCTCCCCGGTACCCACCACGAAGTCCTCGGGTTCGTCCTGTTGCAGCATCATCCACATGGCCTGCACGTAGTCCCCGGCAAACCCCCAGTCCCGTTTGGATTCCAGGTTGCCCAGCCGGACCTCCCGGGCCAGGCCCAGCTTGATTTTGGCCACATGGTAGGTCACCTTTCGGGTCACGAACTGCAACCCCCGGCGGGGACTTTCGTGGTTGAAGAGGATGCCCGAGACCGCGAACATCCCGAAAGATTCCCGATAGTTGACGGTAATCCAATGGCCGAACACCTTGGAGACCGCATAGGGACTGCGGGGGTGAAAGGGGGTGTTCTCGTTCTGGGGAACTTCCCGGGCCGCGCCGAACATCTCGCTGGTGGAAGCCTGGTAGAACTTGGCCTTGGGATGGGCTACCCGCAGGGCCTCCAGCAGCCGCACCACCCCCATGGCGTTGACCTCGGCCGTCCAGATGGGTTCCTGCCAGGAGACGCCCACGAAGCTCTGTGCGGCCAGGTTGTACACCTCATCGGGCTTGTATTTTTCGACGACCCGAATCAGGGAAGCCAGGTCCGTGAGTTCGGCCTCGACGAGTTCGATGCGGTCGAGCAGGTGGGCGATGCGGTCGAAGCGGGGGTAGCTCATGTGCCGAATCAGGCCCACCACCCGGTACCCTTTTTCCAAAAGAAACTCGGCCAGATAGGACCCGTCCTGCCCGGTGATGCCGGTAATCAGGGCGGTTGGCATGGAAGCACCTCCGAACAAAGCCACCGCAGGGCGCACAGGGTAGCGGGATTATACCAGCCCCCTGCTGGCGTCTACGCGCTCAGGGGGCCGGCGCCAGGCTCCCCCTCATTTGTTTAGGGCTACAGGGAAGACCTTACGGCCCGCCCAAAGACGACCCGTAAGCGACGTGACCACATCAGGTCCCAGGGCCGGTTCACCCTTCTCCTTCCGCGGCCTGGGGCCGCCAGATTTCCCGCTGTTCGAGGTAGAGCACCCGGGCGATTTCCCGGGCTACCTTGACGTTGTTCATCAACAGTTCCCGGTTGGCGTCCATGGTGCGGCCATGGCTGAGTTCGTGCAAACGCTGGAGGAGATAGGGCGTGACCTCGGGCCCCCGCAGGCCCCGCTCCTGCACCTCCCGCAAGGCCCGGTCCAGCCAGCCTTCCATCTCCGCCCAGGGGATGGCGACCCGCTCAGGCGGCGGCACCACCACGAGCACGCCCGAGTTCAGGCCCAGCCCCCAATGGGCCAGGGCCATCCGCACCACTTCCTGGGGGGAATCGGCCCGGAAGGGCACCCGCAAGGGCTGGCCGCTGCCTTTGGGCCGGTATTCCCGCGCGTAGAACACCGGGAAAGCATCGGTCCTGTAACCGATGACCGGAATGCCCAGGGTCTCCAGGTATTCCACGGTAGCCTCGACGTTGAGGATGGCCTTGACCCCCGAGGCCACCACGATGACCGGAGAGACCGCAAGTTGGGGCAGGTCCCCGGAAACGTCATACGGGGGCACCCGGTGCACACCACCCAGGCCGCCGGTGGCGAACACCCGCAAGCCCAACATCCGGCACGCGACCAGGGTCGAACCCACGGTGGTGCTGCCGTAACGGGGGGCCTGGCTCCCCGGCAGGTGGGCACGACCCAGGAAGGGGCCCAGGTCCCGCGCGGTGAGCTTCTGCACCGGGTTGGCCTCGAAGGGCCGCCTGGCCTGGGCCTGACGAATCAGGGATTGCATCTCCTGCTCGGTCATGCCGATGACCAGCCGACCGTCCACCACGCCCACCGTGGCCGGGGTCACCCCCCGGGCCCGGAGCAAAAGCTCCAGCTCCCGGCCCAGGGTACTGCTGACCAGGGGCGGCATGCCATGGGTGAGCACCGTGCTCTCCAGGGCCACGATGGGCAGCCCCTGCTTCAGGGCCTCCTCCACATGGGGGCCGATGCGCACCAGGTTCATCCACGTGCGGATGCGGGCGATATCGAGGTACATCGTCTACTCCTTGGCGTCCACTACGGTGATGGTGTCTTCGGCCTTGGGCACCATGCACAGGAAGACGAAGGGTTCTTCCCCCACGTTTTCGTACCAGTGCACCACGCCGGCCGGGATGAACACCACGTCCCCCGGTTTGACCTCGTAGACCTTATCCCCAATGCCGATGCGGGCCCGGCCCTGCAACACGAACTGTTCGTGTTCCACCTGATTGGTGTGCTTGGGCATGGAGCCGCCCGGCTCGATGACGAAACGCCGCATCAGGAAATGCGGGGCTTCCTCCGGGCCGATGAGGACCTGCATACGCACGCCCTTGCCCAGGGAAACCACCTGCTCCGGCACAGATGTGTAAGGTTTGACCGCCATACGCCTCCTCCACGACAGGGCATCCCACGGGCAGTTCAATGATACAACAGTTTCTCGCGAAATTCCGCCGTCGTTTCGTGCTTACGAAATCCTCGAAGCGACCCACGGGATGGAGATGGTATACTAAGCCCTACCTCAACCTCGCCCAAGGAGGAGCGAGATGCGTCGTTGGTTGTTGCTGCTGACCACCTTGTTGGTCCTGGCTGTGGGCCTGGCCGCGTGTCGGCAGGCCACGCCCACACCGACCGAGGCCCCGCAAGAGGCTGCGGAGGCGCCCAAGGCCACCGAAGCCCCTGAAGCCACCGAGGCGCCCAAGGTCTTTGAGCCGCTGGTCGTGAGCGATGAGTCCTGCAAGACCAGCAAGATTAAATCCATCGAGGCCGTCGACGAGTACACCGTCCGCTTCACCCTGTGCAAGCCGGACCCGGCTTTCCTGGCCAAAATCGCGTTCCAGCCCTTCTTCATCCGCCCCCAGGAATGGATTGAGGCCAACGCGAACGAGGCCAACAAGGAGATTCTGCTGAGCCAGCCCGTGGGCACGGGTCCCTACAAGATCGAAAAGTGGTACCGGGGCGACAAAATCGTGTTCAAGCGCTTCGAAGACTACTGGGGTGAACCCGCCAAGACCGAAACCCTGGTCTTCCGCTGGGCCAAAGAGGGTGCGCAGCGCCTGCTGGAACTCCAGGCTGGCACCGCGGACTACATCACCAAGGTCAGCCCGGATGACTTCGAGACCGTGAAGAACGACCCCAACCTGGTGCTGCTGCCCGTCAAGAACCCCAATGTGTTCTACATCGCGTTCATCAACACGGTGAAGCCCTTCGACGACGTGCGGGTGCGCCGGGCCATCGCCATGGGCATCGACCGGGAACGCATCGTCAAGAACTACTACCCTGAAGGCTCCGAGGTCGCGGACTACTTCACCCCGTGCGTCATCGAAAACGGCTGCGTGGGTGAACCCTGGTACGACTTCGACCCCGAAGCGGCCAATGCCCTGCTGGACGAGGCCGGCTTCCCCAAGAACGAAGAAGGCGTCCGCTTCGAGACCAAGATTTACTACCGGGACGTGTTCCGGGTCTACCTGCCCGAACCCAGCAAGGTTGCGGTGGAAATCCAGAACCAACTGTGGGAGAACCTGGGCATCAAGGCCGAGGTCATCGTGATGGAATCCGGCGAGTTCATCAAGAAGTCCACCGCGGGTGAACTGGACGGCCTTTACCTGCTGGGCTGGGGTGCGGACTACCTGCACGTGACCAACTTCCTGTACTTCCACTTCAACAAGAACAACCCGCAGTGGGGTGAACCTTACCCCGAAATCTACGAACCCCTGGAGAAGGCCGCCACCATTGCCGACGATGCCGAAGCCCGGCCCTACTACGAGCAGGTCAACAACGCCATCCGGGAATACGTGCCTATGATTCCCGTGGCCCACGGCGCTGCGGCCGATGCCGCGCGCGCGGACGTCAAGAACGCCAAGGCCGCGGTGCTCGGTCCGCCCGAACTCTGGACCTTCGAGCCTGCGGGCCGGGACACCCTGGTCTACCTCAAGGCCGCGGAACCCATCAGCCTCTATTGCGCGGACGAGACCGATGGTGAATCCCTGGACGCGTGCAAGATGGTGACCGAGGGCCTGTATCAGTACACCGCGGATGGCGAGATGGTCCCGCGGCTGGCCGAGAAGTGTGAGGTCAGCGAGGACGGCCTGGTCATCACCTGCTACCTGCGCAAGGGCGTCAAGTTCCACGACGGCACCACCCTGGACGCCAACGACGTGGTGCGCACCTTCGATGCCGCCCTCAACGCGGCCAGCCCGTACCACGTGGGCAACACCGGGGCCTTTGCGTACCCCGACTACTTCTTCGGCCTGATGAACAAGAAGTAAACCACGGGCCTCCCCGGAAAAAGCGGGGCCGCGCGCTGCGGCCCCGCTTTTTGTTCTCCCAAGATAAATTCGGGTAAGGACGGGCAGTGCCCAGGTGTTTTTCGTTCTCTGATATATCCTCACACAGAGCCACGGAGGACACGGAGTGTCCGCTGGAGAAGTCCAAAATTTTCCCTGTGTCCTCTGCTGCTCCGTGAGAAAATGCGAAGGCTTTTGCCGTTTTTGTTCGATTTTGAAAAACGCGTGGGCAGTACCCGCCCCTACCCTATTCCCGCCAGGGCTGCACGTACCAGCGGATGTAGTACCGCAGATGCCGCTGCCAGTAGGCGTTGTTGTGCCGGCCCACGTTGTAGTGCCACTCGTAGGGAATCTGATACCGGGCCAGCCACCGGGCCAGCAGACGGGCGCTGAACTGGATTTCGTAGAAGTCGGCATCCCCCACGTCGATGTAAATCCGCGGCCACTGGCCCTGGGGGATGGCCTTCAGCCAGCGGGGGAGCCACCAGCCATCGCCGGCGAACACCGCGGGGCTGTGGGCGCCTAACGCGGCGAAGCGGTCCCAACGGCTCAGGCCCAGCCGTATGGCCCAGGCCGCGCCCCGGGAAACACCGCCAATGGCCCGGTACTTGCGACCCGGCCGCAACCGGTAGTTGGCCTCCAGCCAGGGGAGCGCGTCCTCCATCAGGGCCTCGTCGAAGGGGGTTTCGTCGGGATGTTCCCAGTTCTGCTCCCAGGGCATGAACACCACCACCGGCGGCAGCACCCCGGAGGGGATGAGGTTGTCCAGCAGTTCGTCCAGGCCCAGGGTATCCCACTGGTAGGGTGTGTAGTGCTGGCCGTGCAGCAGAATGAGCAGAGGGTACGTGGCCTGCCGATGTTCCGCATAGCACGGCGGCAGGTAAAGCAGCCCCTGGAAGGGCCTTTGCATGTACCGGGTCGGGATGCGGACACGGGTGAGGGTCCCCCCTTTCCACAGGCACAGTTCCGCCTCACCCTGGGCCACACGTTGGGCCGGGAGAAACAGGGCCAACACCAACGCGAGCAAGCCCCACAGCCGTGCGCGCACGTCGCCGCCCCCGCACGGCACCTTCACCCGCCATTCG
>JALXBY010000047.1 GCA_026991215.1 Anaerolineales bacterium | reverse complement strand
GTGGTGCCCGTACCGGTCCGTTCCCAGAAGGCGCCGTCGTTGGCATCGGTACCGTTGGGGCTTACCGCGAGGCTCTGGCCCTTTCTGGTGGAACGTCGGGCGTTGGTTCCCCACATGCCGGGCGGCAGCACGCTCTGAGCGTTTATCGCGGAACCGGAGCCGTAGGCCATGTAGTCCACAAAGCGGCCCGCGGCGTCGAAGAGCCAGAGGTCGTCGCCGGTGTTGGAAAGTTTGGGGCCGAGGCCCACGTAGAACTGGGCTGCGGCCCCGGTGGCGTGTTTCAGGCCACCGTAGGGGTCGCTATTCCCTACCCAGACCACGACATAGTCGCCGGCGGAAAAAGTGCTCCCCGGCGGGAAGGTGAAGACGAAGCCACCGCTGCCGTCGGTGTCGCCATCCACCACGTTGCCGTCGCTCAACTGCCAGCCGGAAAGGTCAACGTCGCGGCGGATGTAGAGTTCGATGAACTCGTCGTTGCTGGTGGCATCGGCACCCACGCAAGTTTGGTTGGCCAGTACCTCGTTGAGGACCACTGCCCCCTGATAGGGCGAAGCCACGAGGAAAAGCACCTGCGCCCGGCCCGGCTGAACCCAAATAAGGGCTACAGCCACACCCAGCAGGGGCCACCACCAGCGTGGCATGGCTTCCCCCGTGTTGGACCCGAAGGTTTTATCGTGCTTGTCAAATCATACCATGGACTGAGGGGAAGCCCTTTCACGCCGTTTCGAGCACTTGAAAAGTGATGGGTTCGAAATCCGAACGGTCCTCTTTGAGGCGCCAGGCCCGGGCCTCGGCTGCGCGGCCCTGTTGCACGCTCACAATCAGGTAGATAAGGTTCGGCAGCGCGTGGCGCAGGTCGAAGGTCGAGGGTCGTGGGGGATGGTCCGGGTGGGAATGGTACAGGCCCACCAGCCACAACCCGGCGCGTTCGGCCGCTTCTTCCGCGTGGAGCAGGGCAGCCGGTGGCAGCAGGTACCGACGGGTGCGCTCCGGACCCTGCCATTGGTTGTCCAGCGGGAGGACCTGGACCACCTGCCAGGTGCCATCGGCCATCTGCCGGCCCAAAAGCGCGCCGGCCCCTTCTTCGGGGTATACGGCCTCCAGGTGCCGCTGGATGCGCTCATAGAGGGCCTGGGGCATCGTCAACATCGCGGGGGCATGGGGCGCGCTCATTGGTCTTCTTCCTCCTGCCAAAACGGTGCGCTAAGGTAACGGTCCCCGCCATCAGGGAAGACGACCACGACCACCCCCTGCCGCAGCGTCGAGGCCAGTTGCATGGCGGCCCAGGTGGCCGCGGCGGCGGAGGGGCCAACGAGCAGCCCCTCTTCCCGGGCCAGGCGGCGCAACATGGCATAAGCCGCCTTGGTGGGCACTTCGATGACCATGTCCGGGAAGTTGGGGTCGTAAATCCCCGGCTTGTGCGCGGTGGGGATGTGCTTCAGCCCCTCCAGGCCGTGCATGGGGCTATCGGGCTGCACGGCCACCAGGGTCACATCGGGGAGATGCTCCCGCAGGTAGCGGCCGGTGCCCATCAACGTTCCCCCTGTACCCACACCGGCCACGAAATGCGTGACCCGGCCCTGGGTCTGCTGCAGAATCTCCGGCCCGGTGGTACGGTAGTGGGCCTGCCAGTTGGCCGGGTTGTTGTACTGGTCCACGTAGTGGTATCGGTCGGGGTGGGTCTCGGCCATCTGACGGGCCACCTCGATGGCGCCATCGGTGCCGTCCAGGGGGTCGGTCAGGATGAGTTCTGCGCCCAGGGCCTTGAGCATGGCGATGCGTTCCGGGCTGGCGTTCGCGGGCAGGGCCAGGGTCACGGGCACGCCCAGGGCTGCGCCAAAGGTCGCGTAGGCGATGCCCATGTTGCCGCTGGTGGCATCCAAAAGCCGCCGGCCCCGCAGGTGACCGGCTTCCAGCGCGGTGCGGAGGATGTGCCAGGCCGGTCGGGCCTTGACCGAACCGCTGGGGTTGAAGCATTCGATTTTGGCCCAAAGTTCGACCTGGGGAGGCAGGTCCCGCGCGAGGCGGGCCAGGGGAATCAACGGCGTGTTCCCCAAGGCACGAACCACACCAACGTCGAGGGTCTCTGGGGCCGAGCGTACCAGCATGTGGGTTCCTCCTGCGGGAAGGTGCATAGGGGAGCGCGCGGGCCGGGGCACCCTGTCATAAAAAACGGTCGGCAGGAACCCGAAAGAAAAAGCGGTTACCGCCCGATTCGGGGCCGTAACCGCCGGGTGCCTGCCGACCGGAAGCGTGCTGCCTGGTCGTGCGGCGGCTACGGTCCCCGCCGCCGACACAGACAACACGCGGCCTTCTGGATGAAATTCGGGTATACCTGCCGGCGCATGGCGCTTTCCCGGAATGACCTCACGCCGCCAAGGGCGTCGCCCGC